>NZ_JBPCXO010000232.1:0-7172 GCF_051008435.1 Endozoicomonas sp.
CATACCGTTTTGACGCAGAGTAACCATCTATTTATGTCGATATATTCGGCATTTCGTCTTGAAGTTTTGTCTAACAAGCTCAATTTGAACCACTTTGAGTTGCGAGCGAAGCTTTATCTTTCAGCGCTGACATCATCGTTCCAAGAACTTCAGTCGATGAAGGGTGCGTAACATGAGTTATTAAGGAATTGAGTAGACCTTGATCATTCGATCCTGTTAGAGCTGCGAACAGTTTCTCAATGGGAGGCCCTATTAAGCGGCTGATCTCCTGTTCACCACAAGGAGCAAAATGATGAGAGTCCAGAGCGTAATTGACAGAACGAACGATGCCGTCCTTTGGATCGCTGATGGTGCCATCCAGGTCAAAGATCAAATAGTCGTAGTTCAAAATAAAGTCTCGTTAAATTTTATGTGAGGCGTGTGATTTTCAAGGCGGTTTTTCAAAAACTGGATGAAGGCAGAGTGTTCAGGATTGCTCTGTGCAGTAAAGTCGACTTTGCTCGAGCCCCAAATGAGCGATGACATCCAGTATCGACAGGTGAGAAAGGAAGTCGTTGCGTTTGTGTTGTGAGTATTCAGCGGGTTCAAAGTTCTGAAATCGTAATTTGAGCCCGGAGTTTTCTTCAAACTGGTCCTCTAAAAGGTAAGTTTTGGATCCCACCGGCGATAAATATTCGGTTGCCGAGAGGGCGTTGCAAATCTGGGCCAAATGTTCAGAGCGTTTGCCGGAACAGTTCAGTTGGCTGGATACAAAAAAATGGGTTTCAAGGTCCAGCTGCTGGCTGATTAACCGGATGGCATTCATATTAAAACGACTGAGTTCCATAGTCTCTGTACTGTAAATCGCATCAATAATGGGCAGAACCTGGTGAGCAAAGGGTAGTTTTGCGTAGGCTCTCTGCAGGGTTATTGCCTGTTTTTCCCGCCAGCGGGGCAGGGTAGAGAGTCTGACCTCGTTGATTGGAGTATGTGAAGAGCATTTTTCAATGGGAAGTGTCATTAACTGCTCTTCTCCATTCAGCAGAATCCGGTTCCTGACCTGCCAGGAGCGTTTCTGATATTGAACATCATCCAGAAACACAAAACAGTCTGCCTGGTGAATCAGGTTGAAGAAACCCGCCCAGGGAATGAAGCTGGGCTGCATAATGACACAAGTTGTCATGACATCGCCTGTTGCAAATGACGGCTGAGAAATTCAATTTTCTTATCTCGCCCCTGAATATGCCAGGCACCCGGCAGCATCTTGAAACCGTTGCTGTCGTGATTAAATTGCTCAATCAGTGACTTATCCCTGACGGTGAAATTAACGTAACGGCGTTGTTTATGGAGGGTAAGGGCTGAAGTCAGCGGGGGGAGCTTAAGAAAGTTCAGGTACTCACTGAGTTGAGCGTCCAGTTTGTCCAGCGATTCATGCGCCAGAAACCCCTCCACAGATATTTTATTCTGTCCATTCAGTGGGTATGCGTACAGCCGGAAGATACTGGATTGGGACGAAAAGATGTGATGATAGACGGGCTCAATGTAATTTTGATTGTCCAGCAGTGCGGTTGCACAATACATCGCTGTGGATGGGGTATCCAGTTTGCCGGTGTGGGTATTGATTAGTAGTCCGGTGGGGTTGGCGCACCATAGAGTCCGATCAGCCGGGTATGCTTGCCCCCTGGAATAGCATTCTATTTGATCCTTGTCTGAAAGCATGGGTTTTATCGGAGCAGAAGTATGAACAGTTACGCCTCTTTCTTTCAGCAGACGACTCAAACGATCAAAGAATGGAGTGAATCCGGATTCAGGTAAAAGCCCCATGGCTTTTTGTCTGTCAGGAAAAAGCAGAGAACGGGGAACACCGGTCATTTGATCAATCACCGGATTTCGGGACTTTTCTTCACACAGTCCTGAAATATCTTTGTTAAAGAAGACTCTGGGCAGCTGCATACTGGTCACGCAGTCTGAGTGAAGGCTGTCCAGCGAGCCAAACTGTTCAGCCCATGCAATGATTGGGGGAGCATGGCGACCATAGAGAGCAAGTCGGTCAATGAGCTTCCCAGAGTTTAATGACGACACTTGCCCCTGAATATCATGGGTGTCGTGGATGACCGGTTGAGCAAAGTCAGCGTGGAACTGTTGATCACCAAAGAGCTCGGTCACTGAACCGTATTCATGGACGAAGCATTGCAGTTGACTGGAAAGGGCTTGATCCAGCTGATGCAGCCATTCTGAGTCATTAAAGTACTGGCAGCCATTAAAGTAGGCTTCATTTTCGACTTCCAGGTCTTTGAGAATGCCACCCAGTTCAGCGCTGGCTTCAAACAGTTGAACCTTTGCCCCCCAGTGAGCCGCCTTCAAGGCCATTATGCAACCTGTTATACCGCCGCCAACAATATTGAGATCCATCTCGGTCATCCTCTATTTAAGGACTGTGACAAGGCAAATACGTTCTCTACTCAAGGCTGCTTATAGGCGTAGACAGCGTATTCAAAAGGAATGACCCCTTGCTTGACTTGATAGTCGTGCCTGAGGGTAACAGTGGGAGTCAATTGTTTTACGTAGCTGAAAGCCGCCTCCGGTGCTTCATAAAAGAGTTCATCGTCCTGATAGTCTACGTAAGTGCTCATCAAGTTGAAGGCCAGACCTTTGGTCACCCGACTGAACAACTGTGAGACAGTATTCTGGTAAAAGGTCCGGTTGTCGTCCATACGGTTGTTAAATACACCGCTGACGAAGGCATAATCGAAGGTCTCGTCAGCCAACTCTTCCCACAACATAAAACGATGCTCGGGGTGCTTACTGCGACCGTATCCCAGTAATTCGGGGACGATATCGATGCCCGTGTAATCAACATTGATCTGTCTGGATTTAAGATAGGTCGCCAGGTGGCCTGTCCCGGAGCCAAAGTCCAGTATGCGACAACCTTCCAATGGGGCAATTTCAGTCAGAATGGCATAACGTTTTTCCTGACTGGCTCTGTCTGAATACTGCGCAGCTTCAGCGGTATCGCCAAACTGCTCCAGACGTTGTCGATAGTGTTCCTGAATATCCATTTCTCGGCTCATGGCTTTCTCGAAATAAAGGATTCGGCTACGGTGGATTGACTGCAAGATGGAGTGGTGGTTGAAATCTGTTGCATGGCGGCAATGACTTTAGCGGTTCCCCCGCTTGGAAAAAGAGTCTGGTCATCAAGCCGTATGCCCTTTAGCTTGTTGATAGCCGCCTTCAGGCTTTTTGAGTTCAGCAATTCGGGCATCAGCTTCACACCGGTTCCCAGTTCCACCAAACGATCGGCCACCTGATTTTGAATGTCAGAATGAGGCAGCAGCAGGGAAGGGACGTTCAAAGCGGCTGTTTCATAACTGATGAACCCGCAGGCAATAATTGCTGCATGATGTTGTGCGATCAATTCAGCCATATTATGGGTTTCAGGCAGACAGGTGTGCCCCGATTGGGAGCAGATATGGGCAATAGAAGCGTAATCGGGGTGAGTAGGCTGGAGCAATACTGTCAGATTCAGGTGTCCTGCTGTTTTTAGAGTGTCGAGGATTTTCAGGGATAAACCCTTGGAATCAGCGCCCCCCATAAACACCAGCAGACTGAATTTGTCGGAGGAGGGGCGTGAATAGTTGAAATGGAATTCGGGCCTCAGTAAACAATATTCTGTACCCAGAAAGCGTTGGGTGGATTCAGGAGTCAGTTCGCGATAGTCCGATTTTCCGCTGATGGCTACATTCTGATCCAGCAGGAGATCACAGTTGTGGCTGCGGTCTGCGAGATCATCAATGGTCAGGATGAAACGGGCTTTAGCTCGGAGCTTCTGTTCCCAGCGGCTGTCCAGTGCGTAGTGATCAACGATGAGCCAGTCACACTCACTGCCTATGAGAGAGAGGGTTTCATCCGCGTCACTCTGCCAGTCAATGCCTAACCAGTTTTTATAGGGAGGTTGATCCTGATCATTGCATGCAAAGTGATCTTTTGAGTTTGATGGGAGTGATAGAGCGGTGAACCCTGAGGATCGAACCTTATCCAGCATATGCCCTTGAAAAAGACGACAGATAAAGAGAATCTCAAAACCTTGGTTTCTCATCGATTGGGCCAGAGTCAGACAACGCATAACATGGCCTGAACCAATATGAGAAGCGGCATCGACCCGAAAGACGGCCTTCATGTCAGTCGTTTCCAGTCAGTGACAATGTGCTCAGCGGTGCTTATTTCTCTATAAAATAGATAGGTGGCACTGCTACCAACGGCAATAGGCCAACAGGGACATTGCTCATGGATGAAATACAAAACCAGTTTCCTGTGTTATATGAAACATCCTGTTTGATAAAGCTTTGGGCTCATGGTCGTCTGATCAGAGGTGATGACTAAAAATCAACCACTCAAACAATGTAGCATCATCAATTTTTATCAGGCAAGCGTTGGGGAGGGTTGTGGTTTATCTGCCTCCCGTAAGATTTACCTTCGTATTGTATGGTTGTACGTGCATTGGCCTGGTCTGAAGCAGGGCATTATTCATCTTCTGTGCAGCCAGATTTCATCAAACTCACTGAAATCATTAAACACGTAGTCGGCAAACTCGGACTCTGACGATGCACGGGTTTTCCAGAAGGTTGTCATCCCAAGCTGCTTGGCTGGTTGAATATCAGCCGACAGATTGTCTCCGCAGAAACAAACCTGATCACTATTGTTTGAGAATAGGTCCAACCCTGCTTGGAATATCGCAGGATCGGGCTTTTTGATGCCAAGCTCTCCGGAGGTCACGATAAAATCAAAGTAGGTATCCAGGCCCAAAGCTCGAATTTTATTTCTCTGGAAAAAGTCTCGTCCATTCGTTATGCAACCAATGGAGACTTCGTTATTTTTTAACTCAGTCAGCGATTCATGGACACCAGGGAAAGACACAGAGAATTCGTGCAAAGTGTTATCAAACTCCTTAAGGAGATCATCGCTCAACTGTGTGGAAAAATTGAACTGTGATGCCAGAAGGCTGAAAGCCTGAGCTTTAGGCTGGATAATGCTGTTTTGAGTAATGAACGCTTCTTTGAATTGCTGGGGACATAGATTGAGTGCAGTCAGTCTATTATCGAACAGGTAGTCGGCATAATGGCTCAGAGTGGCGCTTTTATCATACAGTGTGTCGTCCAGATCGAACATTATATTCATTGTGTCACATATTGGCATAGGCTCTGGCGAGTCGATGATCAAAAGGGGTGGTATCGTTTCCTTCATGGCTAAAGCTATCGACGGTGCGACCTTTTTGAACGACAAGGACGGTGCGAAAAACTTCCAGGCTGATTAACAGGGTAATAATCCAGCCTATATAGCCAACGAGAACTATCAAGCTGGTGCTCATCGAATCATTCCTTTGATGTTGAGGGTTTAACAGTGGCTCAGCAGGGGCTGCCTTACAAGTTAGCTGTTTGCGGGCTGATGGAACTCAATGACGTTACCGTCAGGATCCCGAACAAAGAAGAACTGAGCTCCCTTAAATTCAACCTCACCTGTAATTTTGATCCCCAACTCTCTCATGTAAGTGATCGCGGACTGATAATCGGTTATCTCCAGGGCAATGTGGGTATAGCCCGGGTATTTTATGGACTCTTCCATCAAAACATTGCTCTTGGGTGCGTCCGCTGAAGCATTGAGAATAAGGTTGATGTTAACGCCAGAGGGATGCTCAACGATAGCGACAGGCTCTGGCCCGACTGGGCCGGCGATGAACTCGAACCCCAGCTTTTCGTAGAATGCTCGAGAGACTTCCATGTCTCTGACTCTCAAACCGACATGATTGATTCTGGTGATTTCTTTCATCTTTTTGCTCCTGAAGGTTGGCGTTGTAGAGCTCTGAACACGGGTGACAAAATGTGCTCGTACTGTAACGAGTCGATTGGCCTGTGTTCAGGGGGGGAATCCATTCTGACTTTTGAGTATAAGGGTCATAATTCAGGCTTCAACAACTATGCACCCTGATGGGACGTTTGGGCTCAAACTAAAGCAGAGGGGAATTAACCCCTTAGATTATTAGGATTGAACCTACCGGAGTAATAAAGAGTCATTGATAGGAATAAATTCACTGGCTTCGTTCATCAATGAGCTAGACGTTAAATTGGGTACACCGTAAACTTCAACTTTCTTGCCTTTAGCCGCCCTGACTTTATTCGCAAGAAGGTCAAAATCCCCATCTCCGGAAACTAAGACCACTACATCTGCCAGGTCTGCATACTCTAAAACATCGATCGTTATGCCTACGTCCCAGTCGCCTTTTGCAGAGCCATCGCTTCTTTGTATAAAAGGCTTCAATCTGACATCAAAGCCAATAGCCCTTAAGATATTCTGAAATTCATACTGCTTTTTATCACCCCGATCAATCGCATAGGCAAAGGCTTTTACGACTTCTCTTCCACCGGTGGCGGCCAGCCAAAACTTATTGTAATCAAAGTTTCGCCCATAGGTCTGTCTGGCAGTGTAGTAAACATTTTGTACATCAACAAAGAGTGCAACTTTATCCATTATGTGATTCCAGTGATGCAGGGAAGCCTAACGAATTTGTAGAAAATGACATAATACAACTCACTCTCTTATCCGGATCGTTTTTATTCGTTGTAGGGTTTAATGCTGACTGGCTTCATCTTACAGCCTGTCGATGAAGGTTTATAGATTTTTAAGCGGGCAGGTGGCTGTTTGTAGGGATCTCAGAAAGCTATGAAATGACACATCAGCCGAGAGTCCCTGGCCTTGTGTCTCCTCCTGAGAGTGGATTCGTCTAGCTTCATTTCCTGACTGTGGCACATGATGAGTAGTCTGTTTACTCAACTTTATGCCTTCTATAGCGTTTGATTGACTTGGAATCTCTTTACTCGAATGACGGCTAAGACAAGGTAGCCTTTTAGCAAAGTGTGACTGCTAAATGCCAGAATAGAAGGGCAGGGCAATTGCATCAATTCTGAACCACTGAACAAAGAAGCTTTTTCAGATGCTTGTGATCCCAACCAGCCACTTTTCGATGGCTTTTGATACTACGCCTTCCTTTGTTTGCTTTGATAGCATTCAGTGCAATACGTCTTAAAATAGAGAAGTTTTCAGCACCATTCCCTGTCTTTATCTGGCAGGCATCTTCTGAGAACGCAATATCCAGCACCCAGTGCAGATTGTTCTCCACAGACCAGTGATTCCGGCTGATC
>NZ_JBPCXO010000233.1:0-10885 GCF_051008435.1 Endozoicomonas sp.
AGCGGAACAATTATGAACACAAGCTGATGCTGTAGATTAGACTGCAAAGTGTATGAAAACTGTACTCTCTTACCAAAAGTACAGCCTGCTCGCTCATTACCTCAAAGTTAAGCGGGACTTAAGGAATAATGTCATGATCATGACATCGGGTATGAATCATGGTACCCGGCAGAGCCTGCCTCATTTTTTAGGCATCTGTCTGGGCTTTCCTTTGATGGTACTGTTTGTGGGTCTGGGGCTGGGAACCGTGTTTGATCTATTTCCAGCTCTTCACGATATCATTAAAGTGTTGGGGGTTGCTTACCTTCTGTATCTTTCCTGGATCATTGCAAAGTCAGCACCTGCTGATTTAAATGGTGCTAAGACCAAGCCTCTGACTTTTTTGCAGTCAGCCCTTTTTCAATGGGTTAACCCTAAAGCATGGATCATGGCAACAGGAGCTATTGCTGCTTATACGACAGTGTCGGATGCTGTGTTCCAGCAGGTTCTTGTCATTGCGCTGGCATTTTTTGTAGCATCTATTCCCTGTGTGGGCGCCTGGCTGTTTTTTGGTGTGCGTCTTAAAAAAGTGTTGCAGCAACCTTCTTATCAAAGAGCGTTTAATATCACTATGGCTCTTTTATTGGTGGCGTCTATTATCCCGGTCATTAATGAATTGATTTGAAGTGAATACCCCGGAGCCAGCTTTTCTGAGCGGGTTCCGGAGGTGGTTTATTGTGTTGAAGTTATAGTGCTTTTTATTGGGTAGTATTTAGACAGAATGGTATGTATTCGATCATCTATCACCAGTCTATGAGGTGAATACCAGGGCGGCAGGGTGCTCATATATTGTCCCAATAGCGGCCAGAAATACTGCCTGAATACACTCTTCCTTTTCTCGTGGGTTTCAAGCTCGTTCCAGAAGCATTGTGCAAACCTGAACAGATATTTAAACAAGTGAGCTTGAGCGTAGGTGCTGAAAAAGATTCTATGCAGATAGTGTCCTTTGAACGCATGGTAAATATCGTAGGCCACAGTTCGGTGTTCTATTTCTTCTGTCAGATGCCATTCCATAATACCTTTCCATCGGTCATCGATATTTATCATGGTGTTGTTTTTAAAACCCCAGATCGATATGGCGCAGGTAGCGGATTCAAACCCTTCCGCATAGGAAAGATTAAAGTTCAGGCTTCGGGTGTTGCTGAAGTAGCGATAATCTTCCTCAAGCCTGGCCTCCTGACTTAATAGTTTCTTTCTGTTTTCTTCACTCAACTTGGTTCTCAACAGTTCATTCAGTTCGTCATGAGCTCGGAAATGGTTGGCTTCCTGTTGAGAAAACTTTAAAAGATCATCCAATACATTGGGATCTTTAATTTCCTGTTTCGCACGACTCATAGTTCTGACCAGGTAGCGTTCTATTTGCGGAGCGATAATGCTAACGGTACAAAGAAAGGCTGAGTAGAGTTTGTCGCCAGCGTCCGGAGTCAGAGGAAGGTCATTGGGGAAAGTAAACTCCGGCTGTCTTATGGTCAGTTTATCCATGATGCCTTCCTGAAGATTTTTGTGGGGATTTTTTTATCAGTGTCAGCAGACGAAGCAAGGCGTATATGCCTGTGAAAATAGCGATCCCAGCCGTTAAAAAGGCAATCATGTCGAATACATTTCCCTGCCCAAACTGTTCGCTGTGAAAGGCAAGACCACGGTTAGTACCCAGGATTCTGGCCAGATAAAAAATGATATTGCCCCATACCGTGATTATCAGGGCGTTACTGATTCTCCTGACTGTTACTGGATCAGGGCTGAGCAAAGAAAGTGACAGTGCCAGAGCAATGGCGAACAGACCATTCAAGATTGGCCCCGTGTGTGCCCCTCTCCATAAGGAAGGATCTCCTGGAATTTTCAGAGGCAGGTTTTCAAAAGGCCCCAAGGGGATTTCTGAAAGGATGTTGTACATCAGGCCAAAACCGGCAAGAAGGCCGATCAGAATGGCAAGTAGACCATGAAAGATCACTTTTTTTTGATGATATGGAATGGATTGTTCAGACATAGGCCGTCACTCTTGTTGTTCTAATTTGTGTGAGTGACTGAAATAATAACGCTGTGAGGCATCAAGTCAGATTTCATTGAGTGACAGAATGATGGTCATTAAATGACAAGTTCCTTACTATTCAGATTATGAAAACAACAACAGCCTGCTCCACAGCTTATGTGAAAATGTATCTGAAGCTTTCGGGGATCAGAGCGAACGAATTGCTGGCAGGGACAGAGCTTCAGGAAAAGGATCTTGAGGTTCGGGAGTCTATTGCAGTCAGAGATCATGTTGTTCTTATGCACAATCTATCTCGTTATGCTTCCACTCCGGCCTGGGCGGCCCTTCTGGGCTCTCAGTTAAATATCAACAGTCATGGTGCATTGGGGTTTGCCGCCCTGAGTGCTCCCACTCTGGGTGAAGCATTAAGCGTCATGGCTGATTTCCATAGTACGAGATTGGCCTCTTTTACTGCGGAATTGGCGATAAAAAGTGGGCGAATCCATATCGCTATCAAAGTGCTGGAAGGTGATAGTCTTTATCAACAATGGATTTCAGAAAGTGTCCTGAAGATTCTCCAGTCTCTGGTTCTCACCATTGCAGGTCATTCAGAGAACCATAAGCTTTCATTTCATTTTGCTGGCCCCAAGCCAGATTACTTCCTGGAGCTACAGTCTATTTTTGGTGCGGATTGTTATTTTGAGTCAGGTTTCACTGGTATGGAACTACCAGCTTCCTGGTGGGCAATGCCTTCACCTCTCCATGATGAAGGGAGCTATCGAAGCAATTTGTCCAAATGCCTTGAGCGAGCAGCTTTGAGTAGTCATTCCCAGAATACTCTTCAGCAGATTGAAAGCCTTCTAATGCAATATTTTGATCAGGAAATGTCATGCCCAGATTCCAGTCAGGTACTTCCGGATTTATCGTATCTGGCAAAGAAACTCTGTTTGAGTGAAAGAACCCTGATTCGACGATTGGCCAGAGATGGAAGTTCCTACAAAAAAGTACTGGGGCAGCTACGTATGCAGTATGCTGAGTCTTTGTTACTTCAGAAATCACTGTCTGTAGCGGATGCAGGGTTTACTCTGGGATACTCTGACCCGGCTAATTTCAACCGTGCATTTCGCAAGTGGTTTGGAAGTAGTCCTGCGGTCTGGCGACAACAGAAGGCTGCCAGATAGTCTTAAAGAGCAGACTTTGGCGGCGTGATGGGTAATTGGCTCACCCAGCTTCTTTCCCACTCTTTCAATTCGCTCACAGGCATAGGTTTGGCAATAAAGTAGCCTTGAGCCATATCGCAGTTTAAATTGTCCAGAAGCTGCCACTCCCCGATGGTTTCGACCCCTTCTGCCACCGTGCTCATTTTCAATGTGTGTGCCAAGCCAATATTGGCTTCAATGATGGCTTTTCGAGTCTTATCGCTACAAGCTCCCTTCACAAATGAGCGATCAATCTTGAGCTCTGAAAAAGGAATGCGGTTGAGTTGTTGCATACTGGAATAGCCAGTACCGAAGTCATCGATGGATAATGAGAAGCCTTTCATCTTGAGTCTGGCCAGGGACTCCAGGGCTTTGGCAGCATTTTGGATCAGGCTGCTTTCGGTGATCTCAAGGATCAGCAGCTCGGGAGCCAGCCCATTAGCTCTGATCTTTTCAAACAGTTGATCGGGTAATGAAGTATCGGAAAGGACAATGGCTGAAAGATTAACGGCCACGGAAATAGCCCTGCCCTCATTTTGCCAGTATTTGATTTGCTCGATAGCTTGATCGAACAGCTTATAAGTGAGTTTTGTGATCAGGCCGGTACTTTCCATCAAGGGAATAAAATGAGCGGGACTGATGAGTCCGATACTGGGATGGTGCCAGCGGCAAAGGGCTTCAGTGGCCACCAGGCGTCCACTGTGAACCATAACTTTGGGTTGGTGATAGAGTTCGAACTGATCGTTCTCAATAGCCTCTTCCAGCTCGGCCTCGCTAAAGTCGAGGGATTGTACTTCCTGTCTGGGGGCAACATCTGGCTCGTCACCAAAGTACAGCTCCATCAGTTCTCTGAGGCGTTCCAGCGAGATGGGCTTGGGGAGTGTTCCCAGTACTTTCAGGCCATGTTCTACCGCCAGATCCTCGACGGTACGAATAATGGAGGGCTCCAGAGCACTGGCAAGAATAATGGCTTTGGCGAGGTTTCGGTCGGCCAGGTGTCCAAGAAACTGGATACCATCCATACCAGGCATATCGAGGTCACAGATCACTATGTCGGCGTTAGAGTTCTTTTCCAGTTTCTCCAGCGCCTGGTAGCCGTCGGAAGCCACCATTAATTGGCTGACACCCAGTCCTCTGACGGTTTGCTCTGCGACCATTCTTTGAAAGTCATGGTCTTCTACAATCAGAATGCTGAGGTCACCGAATGTTCCATTCATGCTGGAGTCCGTTATCCGCTTTTAAAGAGAGACTTTTTCTGTGCGCCAGTCTGTCCCTGAGGCCCATTTTATGAGGGGTATATTACAAGGGTAGACCGATGAGAGAGGGCTTCTCTGATAAAAGTTCTATACCGCTGCCTGTCATTGTCCCCATTTTGCTCAAAACCTCAGGCAAAAAGCTCAGAGACTGCAATACTTCCACCAGTTACATCGTAAGGCTGAAGCATTCAGGGTTCATTTTTTGAGTCTATTTATTGTTTTCACTGAGTTTCAGATTCTGCTCAAGACACTGATCCGATGAGGGGGGTTGAGTATGCACGCTTTCAAAACCGTTATGATCACCATCACCAGGAGCCATACCAGTGAGCTCGAGTTGAGACAGGCTTTCAGGCTAGTGGCTGATAATAACGCCAGACTGGTCATTGCCTTCTTTGATCAAAGTCTTGAAGTGATGCGCAAGCTCCAGTTCATTCCATTGGAAGGCAAGCTGGAAGCCGCGATGAGAAAACAACTGGAGCTTGATGCAGAAAAAGTAAAGCATCTGGCCTGGGAAGAGGGAATTGATGCGCAGGTGCATATTGTTGCCGGTAAACCCCGGCAGCTCATTTCAGGCTTGATTGATGAATTTGGTGTGGATCTGGTGGTCAAGCTGGCGGACCCCTGTGGGGCTCTGTCTCGTAATCAACTGACTGGTAATGATTTGGCTTTGCTCAGAAAGTGTCCGGTGCCGGTGCTGATGATGGCCTGTCGGGATCAGTTGCCTGATTTTACTGGCAGAATTCTGGTGGCGGTCGATGTAGGTGATCCAGACAGTGATGCGTTAGCCCTGAACAGAAATCTGTTGCTCCATGGCCATTATCTCAGCAGTCAGGAAGCAGCAGAGCTGCATGTGGTGACTGTCTGGAATCTGCCGGTGAACAAGCCGGCTTTGCGGATGCTGGGCGATGAGGAAGTCTATGACCTGCAGGAAAGTACCCATCAACGTTACCAGCAGAGGTTGAGTAAGGCGCTGGCAGGTGCCGGGATTGATCCAGAATCAGAGAAGGTAAAAGTTCATCTGCTAAAGGGCAATGCCGCCAGGGAAATACAGAACCTTGCCAATGAGATTAATGTGGACCTGATCGTGATGGGGACTCTGAGCCGACATGCTCAGGGGATGCTGATGGGGAATACTGCAGAAAACATTCTCAACAATATCTATTGCTCAATTCTTGCTGTAAAACCTGATGGTTTTGTCAGTCCACTGGCTTGAACCAGTGGACTTCAACAGCCTTGAGCGTATAAAACGTATCAGGGCTTAAGGCCACTCATGAATTCGATAGCGGTGCTGATCTCTTCGTCAGAGCAGTCCATGCAGGTGCCTTTAGGAGGCATGCTGCCAATACCGTTGATGGCATTGCCCAGCAGTTTGCTGAAGTCTCCCGCTGCAGACAGTTTGGTGTCCCAGGCAGCCTTATCATCTTTCTTGGGAGCACCAAGAAGGCCGCTAGTATGGCAGGCAGTACAGAACTGGTTGAAGATCTGTTCACCGGAACGAGGACCGCTGGTGGTGCTTACGGTAGCGCCGACATTAGCCGCACACTCTTCACCTTCTTCACACACAGAGCCAATGGGAGCGATTCGCTCGGCTACTTCTTTACGGGAAATTTCATCCAGCTCAACAGGCTTGGCAAACGCCAGGATGGAAAACAGACCCCCGACCAAGGCAATTAACGTACGTATTTGAGTTACCCGAGACACTCACTTATCCCCTATATCGACAAAGGCCTGCTGCACCATGTGTTCAGCCAGTGGCACATCATTCAAGTCACCTGGCACGATGGCTACGGCAGACTCCTCAACGCTTATTCTGTTTATGGTTACATCTTGTGGGCCTGAATAAACCATTACGATGGATTTATTAACTGTGTGCTCAGGACACCTGTAACCGAATTGTTCTTAAGCATCGCGGATTATAGAACAATTGAGGGAGGTAAAACAGCGCTTTCCTTGCAGAGTCTTTACGCAAAGGAAGGTGATTTATAGGCAGTTGACTGACCGGACGAAAGCTGTTCAGCTGGGACTACCCGTGGCTAAAACCGTTTTTGCGGCAAAAAGCCATAGACAGGCAGGAGGCTGATCAGTAATATTGGCCTCCGCTGAAAGTCTGTGTATAAGTACGGCTTTCCAGCACCCGTAGCTCAGCTGGATAGAGCGCTGCCCTCCGAAGTCTAATCGGAGGTCTAACTCATAGTTCCAGCCCTGTCGAAGCTACGTTAGTGAATGCTCTCGTGGTGTAACGGATAACACGCGGCCCTCCGGAGGCTGAGATTGGGGTTCGATTCCCTACGAGAGCGCCACCTACTGGCTTGATGTACATCGATTCACCATCCTTTCAGGGTCGTGCAGTTGGGGTACATCCACTATATGGCTTCATATCCATGTCTGATTTGCATCAAGCGATATCATTAGAGACAGTTGATACTCTGAAAAAACGATATGTCACTTTTTGCGGGGTCAAACCCAAACAGATCCGCAAAGCCTGGTTAACGGATGCATTGACCAATGGGTTGTCTGACCGCTCTTTGCTAAAACCTTATTTGCAAACGCTTTCAGAGTTGGAACTGGCTTTTGTTCAGGAAGCCGTTTTTAACTACAATGGTCTGATTGAAAAAACACGGTTTGAGGCTAAGTACGGGCAGTTTCCAGAAAAGCCCAGAGGAAGCGGGTTTTTCTATTATGGATCGGAGCTGTCCGAACCTGTTGAACCCTTTTTTTATCCTCAGGATAAGTACGGGGCACTGAAAATTCCGGATGCACTGAGGTCTTCTTTAAAGCAGTTAGTAGATAAGCCTGAACCTGACGTTCTCCAAACCGCTGTATTGCCAGACCCTTTGCCGGATTCTCATAAAGTTTATGAGCGTGAACGTCTGACACTGAGTGAGCTTCGCTCGTTGCTGATACTGCTTCAGGATAAACAGATAAAGGTCAGCGAAAAAACAGGCGTAGCCTCTTCTGCCACCCTCAGGAAAGTGTCAAAAGATACTCATGAATACTATGAAACCTCTTCTTGCAAAGAGGCCTCGGGTATGGAGTCCATTGTATCTTATGGGTGGCTCAGGTTGCTCGGTAACAGCAAGCTCAGCAAACACTCAAAAACAACCCTGATTCCGGCCAAAAAAGCGGGTGACTGTACTGCGGATACAATAAAAGAAATTTGGGATCAGTGGGTGAAAAATCGCACCCATGACGAGTTCCGGCGTATCGATAATATCAAAGGACAAACCGGTAAAGGTAAGCGCTTTTTTACGGATGTTGTGGCAAGAAGGCAGGTCGTTATCAGCGCTTTGAAAGAGTGTGAGGTCAATGCCTGGGTTTCTTTTGAGGATTTTTCCAGATTAATGTTTATCTCCGGCACCGAGCTGGAAATAACCAAAGAACCAGAATATCTCTATATTCATAGCCCCGGTTATGGGGAATTCTACAGTGCACCCTGGGATATTATGGAAGGGCGTTACTTACGCTGTTTTTTAGTAGAATATGCAGCCACACTTGGATTAATTGATGTGGTCATGGTGCCACCTGATATCGATGGTACATATTATGATGATTTCGGTGACATGGAATGCCTGAGTCGTTATGACGGGCTGCAGTTTTTCCGGCTCACTTCTCTCGGTGCTTATGTGTTAGGGCTGGCTGATAGTTACCGGTCAGGAGAAACGGATACCACTGAAACAATGCTGACTATCCACCGTCAAGGACGAATTGTATTTGATGAAAACCCAACACCATGGGAATCTCGCTTTTTATCTCTTTATGCTGATCAAGATAAACAAAATGTCTGGAAACTGTCCCGTAGAAAAATTATGGAAGCTTTACAGGTAGGTGGAAGCCTTGATGAACTAAAAACATTTCTGCTGGACAGAGAGGATCAGCCATTTCTACCAGAAGATTGCGAGAGCCTGTTAAAACAGGCTGAAGCCCATCGTGACGGGGTGAAAATTCAGGGAGAATACTTGATAGTGACCTGTAAAAGTCAGGCAATAGTCGATCTGGTTGTCAATGACAAAGCATTGTCCAAATGGTGCCAGCGATTGGGTAAGTTGCAGATAGTCATTCCTGCGAATAAAGAAAAGAAGTTCAAGGGCAGTATCAATGCTATGGGAATTGGGTGTTCCTGAGCGTCTTGTAGCAAGCATTGTTAATTACTGCGATTGGGCAGCACGGAACCCGATACGGGTGACCTTTATAATTTACCATGGGCTACGGCCAGCACAGGGAATCTATAGGGGGGAACCATTTTCGTCGAAAGTCCATTTTCTGAAATGGGACTCTCGGGGATTCATGTTAATATTTCCTGCATTATTTGTTTATCCGATAGAGCCACCCTCAACATATTGCTCTATTCGTAAAGACAGCCAACCTGTTTCGATTGCTTCCGAGAATGCTTCCCTATGGATCAGAGTGCTCATAACAAGCTTGTTTCCTTTATCTGGTCAATTGCTGACGACTGTCTGCGTGATGTGTATGTCAGGGGCAAATACCGGGACGTAATATTGCCCATGGTGTGCTGCGTCGTCTGGATAGCCTGTTGGAGTCGACCAAAGAGCAGGTACTGGAAGAAGTTACTTTTCAAAAGAATGATCTTGGCCTGACGGAGCTGGATGACGCGGGACTGAAAGACGCTTCTGGATATGTCTTCTACAACACCAGTAAGTGGACCCTCTCTCAAATTTGTCAGACGGCTACCAACAATCAGCAAATCCTGCTGGCTAACATGGAAGACTACCTACAGGGTTTCAGTGCCAATGTGAAGGAAATTATCCGTCGCTTTAATCTGGAGTCTCAGATTGAACATATGGCGCGTAAAGACGTATTGCTGGACGTACTGGAAAAATTCACATCACCCTTGATCAATCTGACTCCAAACGACGCAGAAGACCCGGACGGTAATAAACTGCCACCTCTGAGTAACCTGGGTATGGGTTATGTTTTTGAGGAGCTGATTCGCAAGTTCAACGAAGAGAACAACGAAGAAGCGGGGGAGCACTTTACGCCCCGTGAAGTGATTGAGCTGATGACGCACCTGGTGTTTGATCCGGTCAAGAAGAACCTGCCACTCACGCTCAGTGTTTACGACCCTGCCTGCGGAAGTGGGGGGGATGCTCACTGAATCCCAGAATTTTATTGAAGAAAAATACCCTGCTGAAGGTGGCATTCGAGATATTCATCTGTTTGGTAAAGAGATCAACGACGAGACTTATACGATCTGTAAGTCCGACATGATGATCAAGGGCAACAATCCAGAGAATATCAAAGTGGGCTCCACGCTCTCTATCGACGAATTTGCCGGAGAGCGCTTTGACTTTATGCTGTCCAACCCTCCCTATGGGAAAAGCTGGAGCAGTGATCAGAAGTACATCAAAGATGGCTCCGAAGTAATTGACCCACGTTTTCGTGTCAGCCTGAAAGATTATTGGGGAAGCAGTGAGTCTTACGATGCGGCACCAAGATCCAGTGACGGTCAGTTACTGTTTCTGATGGAAATGGTCAGCAAAATGAAACCGCTGGCAGGCGCTACTGATCACAAAAGCGGGGGCTCTCGTATCGCATCAGTTCATAATGGTTCCAGCCTGTTTACCGGAGATGCGGGCAGCGGTGAAAGCAATATCCGCCGTCATATTATCGAGAACGATCTACTGGAAGCCATTATTCAGCTGCCCAACAACCTGTTCTATAACACCGGCATCACCACTTACATCTGGCTATTGTCTAATAACAAGACAGAGAAACGTAAGGGCAAAGTGCAGTTGATTGATGCCAGCCAGCTATTTAGAAAGTTGCGTAAAAATCTGGGCGACAAAAACTGCGAATTTTCACCAGAGCATGTGACGCAGATCATAGCGAACTATCTTGAACTGGCTGAAGTGAGTCGGGATGAAAAAGAAGGTTCATCTAAGAAAATAGCTTCCCAGGTCTTCGATAACACTGATTTTGGTTACTACAAAGTCAACATCGAACGCCCTGACCGCCGTAAAGCACAGTTCTCCACTGAACGTATTGAGCCCCTGCGTTTTGATAAATCACTGCGAGAGCCCATGGAGTGGGCTTACAGTTAATGGGGAAGTAGGGTTTATCAACCTGCTTTTATGGAGAGGCATGAAAAGAGGCTTCTGGATTGGTGTGAAGAGAATGACTTGAATCTTAACGCCAAAAGCCGAAAAAGGCTGCTGAGTTCTGCCCCTTGGTTAAACTGCCTTAAGTTGGTAGAAGCGGCCAGCAAACTGATGTCGATAATCGGCGAAGAAGAGTTCTGCGATTTCAATCGGTTTAAAAAGCGGGTTGATCAAGCCTTAAACTCGATTCTGCAGTTTTTAGCGTTTGACGAAGGAAGATTCTTGTGGACTGCGGAACCAGTCTACTACTGTGACTCTTGTGCCAAGCCTAGCGAGGTACAATCAACATCACAGCAGCAGGCTGGC
>NZ_JBPCXO010000234.1:0-1969 GCF_051008435.1 Endozoicomonas sp.
CATTCTGGGACTATCTGACAGACAGGTTAACAGGCAGTGGCTCGTTTCCAAGGCTGACGGACTTGATTGAAAAAGCTTCTCACATACTACCTTGTGGGCTTTGCAGCAGTTATTAAGAAGCTACCAATCAGTTACATTATTTTCGCAAAAAGCAGCAGCCTGAATGGAGTCAGATAGAGGCCCCTTTCAGAATGGCATAAGCTTCAACTGATATCAGAAAACTGACTCCAGGGCATTGTATGGAAGGTCTCTCGATTAATAAGGCTGAATCCCCGTGGATATTCAGCTTGCCCCACAGCGGAATGACTCTGACAGAGGAAGCCAAACGCAACCTTCTGCCTGAGCCTTATGGGCGCTTACCCAATATGGATTGGCACTTGAGAGAGCTGTACGACTTCCTGAAAGAGCTTCCAGTGAGCATGATTTCAACCGATATAAGTCGGTATATTGTTGACCTCAACCGCTCACCTGAGAGTAATTTGTTGGGTGATTTTCGCAGCTCTCTGGCCTATCAGAAAAATACCTGGGGTGAAGAGATCTATAGAACCTACCCATCTGAAATAGAAATTCAGGAAAGGATTAAGCAGTACTATGAGCCTTATCATGAAGCGTTGGATAACCTTGTGGAATCAGCCCTATCCCAATTCGGCAAAGCTTATCTTTTCGACCTGCACAGTTTCATGGGGCCCATAGAGTGTGACGTCTGTTTGGGGAACCTTGATAACCAGAGTTCGTCTCTTCAATGGCTGAATGTTGTTCACAATATCTTTGAAGATCATGGTTTTGATACAGCCAAAAATGACTTTTACAAAGGTGGGTATATTACGGCCAAGTATCGTGACACCCCCAAGGTACAGGCTATTCAGATAGAGCTCCGTTACACCAACTATCTGTCTCCGGAAGACTATGAGACAAGGAGGCCTCCTCAGCTCGGTGGGGAGAAGTTCCAAATGACAAAAGACAGACTCCATCAAGTTTTCAAGACACTCTTCTCCCAATCAAAGAAAGACCCTCAAGAAGCTTTTCAGACAAACAACAAACATTATGGATAGTGAGCTGATAAACGCTGTCACTGAAGCCGTTTTTCCAGAGAATAATGACTCATTCGCTGAAGTCGATGTACTGATCGTTCTGGGTAGTTATAAGGTCATTCAGTATAAAATGCCGGAAGCCATTCGACTCTACAAAAGCCTGCCTGTCAAAAAGCTGCTTTTTACCGGTGGCAACACTTGTCTATCCGGACAGCCAGAATATGAAGCCATGAGTGAGTATGCTTTGGACCACGGAGTGCCTGACTCTGATATTCTGCTTGAACCTCTGGCCACCAATACCATTGAAAATGCCGACCTGTGTTCAAAACTGATTAGCAGTGAGCTTCCATCTACTCAGTCGGTAGCACTATTAACAACCGCATTTCATATAAAAAGAGCGGCTCATCTGTTTGAAGAATGCCTACCTCAATCGGTTCGTATCTATTCCTGCTTCGTCAATGACAAGCACACACGAAAAGATAACTGGTGGCTGACAGAGTCCGGTAAAGAAAGAGTCCTTCACAGCTATCGGACTCTTAGCAAACAACAAGAATTGGATAAAACAATACCTGATGAAGATCTTTTATGAAGAAACAGTCTCTAAGGAGAGACTCTCTCAAATCGAAACCTTGTTTCAAAGTCTGGGTGGCTTTAATAATGCTATCTTCAGGAACACTATTTCTAAGAACGAAGGGTTACTTTGCTGCTATGCAGAAGTTAATGATCAGATAGTTGCTTGTAAGATAGGTTACAGCCCTCGCCCCAAGTACTTTGAAAGCTGGATTGGAGGAGTACTGGAAAACATCGAAAAAAAGTAATTCCTAAAAAACTGCTGGACAGAGAAAGAGAATAATACCTTTCCCTTGCAGCGACTATCCTTTATCCCATGGTTTTCTCAACCCGCAACGAACAGCAGAGTGAACAGACTGCAAAGCTTC
>NZ_JBPCXO010000235.1:0-2805 GCF_051008435.1 Endozoicomonas sp.
AGCTCTTTTTCCGCCATGACAGCATTTTCTCGTCAGATCCAGGCAATAAGCATGAATATGACGAGAAAATGTGTCAGCCGAAAAAATAGCAGAGCGAGAAGCTCGACACTTTATGAAATTTCCGGGCTAAGTGAATAATAGTTTGCATTCTTAAAAAGTCCCGTGATGACCTGTCTATAATCAATGTCCTTTTGGGGATTGTTGAACAGAGGCCTTTTGAGCAACCTTTTCATACCCGGGCTTCAATCATTGAAGCGTTATTGGGGGGATGTTTGTCACTGGCTGTCAGGATCGTTGATTCTGTTCATGGTCTCAACGATGACCCATGCCACTTTCGACAGACAGGAATGAGACTTTTCTTTCTTCTTTAATGATCCTGGCGCTGTTTAAAGAGTCTCCCAACTCATTGATGCCAAAGGTATCCATTGATGACCTGCTGGATGAAGATTCTGATAAGGCTGGGCGCTCTTTTTATCAATCTCAAAAGCTGATGTTATTGCCCCTGGCTATTCAGGAAACGGATGAACATTCAGGGGATGAGTCAGCAGCTGTTCTGGTGGGGACTAGGAGCCTGTCGGACTTAAGACTATTTCGGCCTAAATTCCAGAAAAAACGGCCCAATTATTCGATGAATTCGATTAAATAGGTCAACTATTCTCACGAATCCATCGAAGCTGTCTAGAACGCTCAAGACTGTCGACTCGTTCTACTGACTCTTCAATAGAGAGTATGCTCGAAAGCATAAGTCCTACAGGCTCCTAGATTAGGCAACAGTTTGGCCCACTCTTTTCTTATTCAGGGAGGTTGTCTTCTATCGTTAGTTTTGCTTGTTGGAGTTTTTGGAAATTCTCATGGGCTTCGAGATTATCCGGGTTTTTATCAGGGTGCATTTCTAATGCCATTTCTTTGTAACGCTTCTTCAGATCTTCTCTGCTTGGAGGGTTAGAGGGGTCAAACCTCATAAACTCCAATGCTTCTTCATAGTCGTTGACCAGTCGTGTGTTGCCAAAGAGGCTTCGAAACAGTTCGCTGAAGGGAATGGGGCTGGTAATGACCTGTTTGTGAAATGAGGTTAGATAGCGAGCCAGATGATCTTCTTCAGTAAAGTAATACTCTTTTTTAATCATCAGATAGAAAATGGTATAGGTTCGTGTGCCATCAATATGATCGACTCTGAGTACTGCTGTTTGATTGCTCAAGGTATAGTAGCCGCAGGCTAATTGTTGCACCCGCTCAGAAAACTCAGGAACATTGCCGTTGGAAGTGAGAATAATATTCTGCTTTTTCGACTTTTTATTGATCACGGCTACTTCCGTGCCTGTGATCTGGTCTGGTTCAAGATCCTCTGGAGCAGGCTGTTCATCCTCGGCACTGTCCGCTTCCAGGCGCCTGTGTTGACGTAAGACTTCCATAGCTGCACGTAGAATGTACTTTCTCATTAATTCAGGGTCTTCTTGGTCAGATTCCTCCAGCCTGAGCGACTCAGACCCGGACCATGCCGTCAAGGCACCCATATAGAAAGCAGCCAGTGCTGTGCTGTGCTGGTCTTCACGGATCTTTAATTTTCGACAAAGCTCTGCAAACAATCGGGTCAGGTCAATGCCTTTCATTGCTTTACCTGTTCGTGGCGCTGCCTCTGAAGCCACACTGCTGCGCGATCGTTTGTAGACAGCATCATGCCCTGTTGAAATGACCGCTTCTCGAAGAACTCCGTTCTTTTCTATAAACCATTCAGGTCGGTGTGATAATTCTTCAATCTTGGTGTAGAGGTAGCTGGCAGTGAATACGGTGACAAACACCAAGCTCTGAATGAATCTGGAGTGGGTGACCATGCTGGTCGCGTAGCTACCTGCACCACTCATCGCCAATGTTCCTAAACTGGGCATCCAGGCATACACATTTTGCAGAAATCCGTCAGGGGGCGTTGGCTCCAGGAGTTCTTCATCGCCGATGTTTTCCTGTTCTGCAGTAAGAGGAATGATGGCTCGATCTGTTGTTTCCGGGGCGGGTTGTGTTGAATCGCTGGTTATTGTTACGCTCTCGTCGGCCTCAGACTCTTCATCTCCACTGTCCTCTTTTTTCTCTCTCTCTTTTTTGTGATCTTTCCGCTAATAAGGTGATGGGTAAGCCATCGGTATTAACCGGTTCATTGGGAGAAGACAATTCTTCATGACTGTGTTCTGGTGTTATTGTTAGTTCAGATTCATCTTCAACCTGAATCGGTGTTTCATCTGTTTCATCCATTTCTGTCGGTGCGTGAATACGATTTTTTTCTAATTCCTCTTGTTCTTTTTTCCTTTGTTCTTCAAAGAATTTTTTGGCGGGATCGTGTTCATTATTTGTTTCATCTTCTTTTGTGGTGGCCTCATAGCGCCATGAGTCTCGATAGTAACCGGGTCTCATATCCATCGAATCTTTTGGCTTTCGTTCTTCGAAATGTTCAAGGATTTTTTTTACTTCCTGGCTTGGCCACAAACCGGGAATATACTCTTCTTCCTGCATCTTGGGGTGAAGAGGGTTTGGTTCGAACAATAATCCATGCTCCCACACATGAACCTGGCTACTGAAAGCGTCGAACCCTGCGAAGCAGGTCATAGGGCTCAATAATAAGTAGAAAAGAAAGTGACGTGATGATGACATTATCTTCATGATTTTTCAGTGAAAATAATACAAGTCTTAAAGTAATTCCTAAAAAACTGCTGGACAGAGAAAGAGAATAATACCTTTCCCTTGCAGCGACTATCCTTTATCCCATGGTTTTCTCAACCCGCAACGAACAGCAGAGTGAACAGACTGCAAAGCTTC
>NZ_JBPCXO010000236.1:0-2510 GCF_051008435.1 Endozoicomonas sp.
GAAGCTTTGCAGTCTGTTCACTCTGCTGTTCGTTGCGGGTTGAGAAAACCATGGGATAAAGGATAGTCGCTGCAAGGGAAAGGTATTATTCTCTTTCTCTGTCCAGCAGTTTTTTAGGAATTACGTATTCTGTGATACTCATCAGCATTGGGCAGCTCGGCATATTCATAGAGTGGGCCGGTGATCACATAGGCGGGAGTGCCGGTTCTGGCCAGATCTCGGATGCTAAGCTCCAGATTGACCCAGGGCCCCTGATTCAGGTTACTGGACTGTGGAGTAATATTGCTCAGATAGTTGGTCATGTACCAATAGGATGAGTTACTGAATGCACCCAATGGTACCTGGTGACCACGGTCAGTCTGAATGGTCGCATGGGCATATTTATAGTCAGCAGGTTCCAGTGTTGAACTCGCAGACAGGTTGGGATCCGACTTCCAATTACGGCTGCGTTTAGGACCATCCAGATTCTGCTTGTGAACTCTGTACGCTAACCAGTCAGCAAACTTTGTCTGGGCATTATTCGAAAGGGTATAAATCGGTCTTTCGAGCAGCTGGTTTCCTGGCGCGCTTCCGGCAGGACAACCGTAACGGCCACAATTATCTGCCAAGGCTACCGTGGAATTAAAGGCCAGAGCCCATATCATTATTTTATACATTGCTATTCGCTTTATTTTTATTTTTTAGTTATTGGTTTTCTAGTGCAAATACCAGGACTTTAATTCGGTGCTGGTGTGCTCACTGTAAACTGCATGACAACACAGCTCTAGAAAGCGGGGTAATGTAATTATCCCAAGCAGATATTACATTTTTATTGTCATTTAAAAATCTGACAAAATAATATTCACCTTAATTAATTTCTAAATAAAAAAATCAAATCTAAAACTCAACCTTTTTAAACTAAACGACCTATTAAAAAAATCTAACTACTTTCAAATGATTGATATTATTTTCAATGTTTAAAACCACTCTACTCAGGAATTCGTCTTGTCACCTCAGGATTTTATAAAAAGCTACGAATCGGCTCTGGCAAGCCAGAATTGGAATCATATTGCCCCTCTGTTACACACAGATATCTGTGTCACATTCTCAGATGGTACCTATAAAGGTATTGAGGCGGTTAAATCCGTTTTTATCAGAAACTTCTCTGCCATCAAGGATGAGGATTACCGGATTTCCAGGATTCACTGGGCCCATATTGCTGATCAGTCTGCAGTCTGCCTCTATGAGTTCCAGTGGGAGGGATTGATCCATGGAGAAAAATGCTCTGGCGGTGGGCGCGGCACATCGGTTTTAGTCAGGGAAAAGGATCAATGGTTACTGGTTTCTGAGCACCTGGGTCCGTACCCATCTCAGTGATTCAGAGTTAAGTATGATTAACCTGCGTAAAATATGTGCAGCCATAGGAAAGGTTCTCTTCTTTCTCCGCTCATGCTGAAACAAGAATACAAAGAAATGAAAATAATACGAAGTAAAGAATTCAAACCAAATCGAGCATGGGAAGCATTGGATATTGCAAACATGAACGGTATCACGACGCGCTTGCACTGGACTGATGCACCCTATAAGTGGCATACCAATGACGGAGAAGAAGTTTTTGTCGTGATAGATGGCAAGGTTGAGATGAAGTATAAAGAAAACAATACTGAGAAGAGTATCATCCTATATCCTGGCGATATTTTCTTTGCTACAACGGGAACGCAGCATGTTGCTCACCCTTGCATGCCATCGAGGGTTTTAGTGATAGAACAAGAAGGTAGTGTATAGACCTTTCCTTCATGCGAATAAGACACTAATAGTCTAAAACCTCATTCATTAATCCAGAAAAGTCACTGTTCACAAGAGAATTAAAATAATATGAAAACAGTAAAAAATACGCTCATCTCTCTCTCACTGGCCGGTGCAGCTCTGGCAGCCAACGCTGATTCACCTATAGCCATCACCAACGATAACCTGGTGGGTAGCTGGTTGTGTGAAGCCTCGGTTGCTATGGAACAGGGCAAAATGCACTATGTGAGTACTGAAAACTATCTGAAGGATGGCAGCTCAAAAAGTGAAGGCTCTATGAAGCTTAGCTTTGGTCATCCCAACATACCGGACCTTGAATACTCCATCACCGGCGCTGGAACCTGGCAGCTTGATGGCAAAGAACTGACGGAAACCCTCACTGCACTGGATGTTAAAAATCTGACAGATCCGAAGTTCGATCAATTCATCAACCTGAAAGATATGATTCCCATGAATGTTCCGGAGACTTCACTGATCACCAGGTTGACTCAAAGTACCATTGCTATAAAGGCGGGCGACAGCGAAGAAATTCTGGAGTGTAAACGCAGCTAAGCCTTTTTGTATAAAACACAAGGGGAACCTGGTTTCCCCTGCCATTAAAACAGGCCCTTTTACAGGTTGGCTGATCATTTTTGGGCCTCCTGCCTGATTTTTAGATAGAGATAATCAAGATCATTGTAACCACATGCCTTGTATATTATCCGCTTGATGACACCATTGAAGGC
>NZ_JBPCXO010000237.1:0-22466 GCF_051008435.1 Endozoicomonas sp.
CCCTCCAGCCCTCCAGCCCTCCAGCCCTCCAGCCCTCCAGCCCTCCAGCCCTCCAGCCCTCCAGCCCTCCAGCCCTCCAGCCCTCCAGCCCTCCAGCCCTCCAGCCCTCCAGCCCTCCAGCCCTTCAAAAATCTTTATCTCTTGTCTGTTCTCAGTAAAATGCCTGAATCGGATCAGGAAAGGCTCTTATGAACCTGAAAAAGCAGTTTCCCATTCTGGAACAGCATGCTCACGGCCACCCATTGGTGTATCTGGATAATGCGGCTACTACTCAAAAGCCTTTACCGGTTATTGATGCCATCAATGGTTTTTACCGGGAAGCCAATGCCAATGTCCATCGTGCATCCCATTATCTCAGTGCCCGTTCTACTCATGCATTCGAAGAAGCAAGGGAAGAAGTCCGACATTTTCTGAATGCCGCCAGTTCCGATGAAATCATCTGGACCCGGGGGGCAACAGAAGCACTGAACCTGGTGGCTCAAAGCTGGGGAAGAAGTCAGTTGAAGGCGGGGGATGAAATTCTGCTCTCAGCCATGGAGCATCATGCCAATATCGTGCCCTGGCAGATGGTAGCCGAACAGACCGGGGCTGTGATCAAAGTCATTGAGGTCACTGAGCAAGGGGAGCTCGATCTCAACAGCTTTCGTAATCTGCTGTCGGATAAAACCCGGCTTCTTACTATTGCCCATGTCTCCAATGCGATCGGAACCGTCAATCCTGTTGAAACACTCATCGCTGAGGCTAAAGCCAAAGGTGCTGTCGTGCTGGTGGATGGAGCGCAGGCAGTGGCT
Organism: Endozoicomonas sp.; assembly: GCF_051008435.1. Classification (GTDB taxonomy): domain Bacteria; phylum Pseudomonadota; class Gammaproteobacteria; order Pseudomonadales; family Endozoicomonadaceae; genus Endozoicomonas_A. The sequence goes on from NZ_JBPCXO010000237.1 coordinate 792, forward strand.
CACTCTACCGTGGATGTGCAGAAGCTGAATTGTGATTTCTATGCTTTTTCCGGACATAAAGTTTTTGGCCCAACAGGTATTGGTGTTTTGTATGGGAAAAAAGCGTTACTGGAAGCCATGCCTCCCTGGCAGACGGGTGGGGAAATGATTCGGCAGGTCAGCTTCAGTGGCACCACGTTTAATGAGTTACCTTTCAAGTTTGAAGCCGGTACTCCCAATGTCTCAGGTGTGATTGGACTCAGGGAGGCTATCCGATTTGTAAGAGCTTTGGACATGAAGCAGGTAGCCGATCATGAAGACAAGCTGAGACAAAGAGCGGAAGAAGGCCTTAAAAATTTACCCGGGGTCACATTGGTGGGTGAAGCCAAACATAAGGTATCTGTCGTTTCATTTGTGGTTGAAGGCATTCACAATCAGGATATCGGTCTTTTGCTGGATCAGCAGGGAATTGCCGTTAGAACCGGACACCATTGCACAATGCCCTTGATGGAACATCTTGGATTGTCGGGAACGGTCAGAGCTTCTTTCTCTGTCTATAACACCCTTGATGATGTCGATATTTTCCTGGCAGCGCTCAGCAGCATTGTGAAGGGGGAGTTTTATGCCTCTCAAGACAGTAAAGAAGTTGAAGGTCATTCAGCATTCTTTAACCAGCTTGAAGGTGAACATGCTTCGGAGTTTTCTCAAGATCGAATCTTTGACCAAGTGACTGCTTCTAGAAGTTGGCAGGACAAATATCGACACATTATGCTGCTTGGGAAAAAACTACCTTCCCTGCCTGAAACAATGAGAACGGAAGAGTCCAGGTTGCATGGTTGTGAAAGTACCGTCTGGCTGCATCACTTTTATGATGAACAGACCATGAGATTGTATTTTGCTGTTGATTCAGATGCGCGAGTCATCAGAGGGCTGATTGCTCTGGTTCTATCCGTCTTTAATGGTCGAACACCACAAGACATAAGTCGTTTTGATATTGATGATTGGTTTTCAAAGCTGGATCTCTACAATCATCTAAGCCCATCACGGGGTAATGGACTCAGAGCGATCGTAGAAGAGATCAGGTCTCTTGCTCACAGATTTGAGTAACTGAGTCATTACGCGCCCACCAGGTGGCAAGAGCCGAGCCTGTGATGTTGTGCCAGATACTGAAGAAAGTTGCTGGCAAGGCGGCTTCAGGCGTAAAGAACTGGGTGGCGAGGACTGCGGCCAGACCGGAGTTCTGCATACCGACTTCAATGGCTACGGTCTTACACGTTTTCCGGTCAAAGCCCAGAACGTGCGCCGATAGATAACCCAGGCTCAGGCCAGTGCCGTTATGCAGGGCCACAGCCAGAATGGTGATCAATCCTATTGCTGGCAGGTCCTGAGCATTCGAAGCAACCACGACGGCAATGACCAGAATGATGGTGGCCATAGAACAGAGTGGGAATATGGGATTCAATTTCTGCACGATTCGGTGACAGAAATGATTGATCAGAACCCCCAGTGCGACAGGGAAGATTACAATTTTTGCCAGGCCCCACATCATGGCCAATGGATCTACTTCAATATACTGATGAGCCAGAAGACTGATCAACAAAGGGGTGGCAAATGCCCCTATCAAGGTTGAGGTTGCGGTCATTGAGATGGAGAGAGCGACATCCCCTTTGGCCAGATAGCAGAGCACATTAGACGCTGTTCCCCCGGCTACACTGCCAGCCAGAATCATGCCTACAGTGAGTTCGACTGGCAGGTTCAGAAGTTGCGCAATGAACAATCCGGCAAAAGGCATAATACCAAATTGCAGGAGTACACCTGCAGATAACGCGGGTAAACGGTTTTTGATCTGTGCGAAGTCGCTCACAGATAAGGTCAGCCCCATAAACAGCATGATCAAACTGAGGCCGGGAGCAATCAGATAGCCGAGATGATCAAAACCGTCAGGAAACGAATAAGCCAGCCCTGAAAAAATAACAGCCCATAATGGAAACAGTCGTGTCATCGTGTTTATTAGCATGGGGTTCTTGTTGATTCAGGATGTTTAATTCTGGGTTTGAAAAAACAGGTTCGATTTCAAGTAAGACTTACTTTGCCAATGTTTATGGTTTCGAAATAGACAAATTAACCGTTAAAGCTATTTTAAATAGCTCTTGAGTATAAAAGCCTAAAGGCTTTTTGTTAACTGTGTTTAATCGTTATGAAACGAACTGTCAATATGAAACCAAAAATAAAATGGTTCAAGAATCGACACCTTTATCTGCTTGTTCTGATATTTTTCTTAAACACCAGTCAGGCTTTCAGCATCTGTGATCACAATGGCGAACACTGTACCACCTACAGAGGTGGCACTATTGTACTCCGAAAAATCAATGGAAAGCCTACGGTTTTTTCTGGGAGCCGGGTGACGGGAGGTGATTTTGAAGTTCGCAATATGGAAATTGATAGTCCTGAACCCTATTCAATAGAGGTAGATACTGACGTTATCCTGGAGAACGTGAAACTAACAGCTCCAGCGATCAGCATAGAATCCGGTCGCTCGGTAGTGAGCAAACACCTCGATCTTGATGCTACAGAGGGTAGTATTGAGATCAATACGCTAGCTTTGGTTCTGGCTGCAACTCACAACACTCAGGCATGGAGCAACCACAATCAAAAGCGAGGGACTTTCAGCAAGCGGGAGTCGGTGCATTTCGAAAGGCATATAAAAGCCAGTCCCAGCACACTGAAAGCGGCGGAAGAAATCAGGATTGGTAGCAGGACGTTGTTCACAGAAGGCGCCTTGCTCAAGGCCAATAAAATTACTTTTGATGTCGAGTACTGGCAGGCCGCTGCGGCCAGAGATCATCATCACATTCAGGATGAGACAACTCGAAAAGGGGGGCTCAGGCAAAGCCATAAAGTCAGCATCAGGGAATGGAGTGACGATAACCCAACGCGCCTTGATGCCCCTCATATATCTCTCAATGTTCAAAAAGTAGAGGCCCAGATCGGGGCCTATCCAGGGCAGTCTGTTGAAGAAGCCCTGGCAAGCCTGATGACCGCCTACCCAGATCTGGGCTGGATGAAAATAATACAAGAAAATCGAATCCACTTTGAGACCATCGAACGAATCTACCAGGAGCACAGGCATAAGCAATCCGGCTTATCTCCAGTAACTGCCATTGTCTTGGGAATGGCTGCGACTGTAGCGACCTATGGTGCAGGTGCCTCATTCCTGCCAGCTTCAAGCGGCCTTGTGGCTTCTAATATGGCGAACGCCGCCTTTTCCTCCATAGTGGCTCGCAGCGCTGTCAGTATTGCCAACCACGGCGGCAACTTTGAAGCGGTTTTGAACGACCTTTTCTCATCGGACAGTCTTAAAACGATCGGGGTAGACGTGGTCACAGGAGGCCTGGCCGGTACCTTTGATGCAGCCTACCTTCAATCTCCCTTCGCGCCTTTACCAATAAGAATTCACAACGCAGGCACAAGAATGGTGGCCCGCACTGCGGCCACGCAGATGATCAAAGGGGGTGAACTGGGGCAGAATCTGAAAGACAGTCTCAGCCATGAAGGTTGGAACTTTCTACAGGCTCAACTGTTCCATGCCGTGGGAGATTACGCCCAGGAGCAGAATTGGGAGGATGGAAGTCCGGAAAAAGTTCTGACCACGGCTGCAGCCGGAGCCATCATTGGTCAGCTGAAAGACGGCAAACCGCTGGCCGGGGCCGCTGCCTCTGCCACAGCAGAAGTCATGAGCCAATTCGTGGTAGATCTGTTCGACTACGACGAATGCTGGGAACCCGGCTGTGAAGAGACATTCTCAATGGATTCACAGGAAAAGGAAGACCTGCACGCAAAAGTACTGTCGGTGGTAAGCACAGCAACAGCCGCCATTACGGCAGAGCTCGTGGATGATGCAGCAGAGCTGGGAGCCGATATTGGGCAGAGCCAGCATCTATATAATCGCCAGCTGCACTCAAAGGAGCCAGAAGTATACCGACACCAGATGGCCAAAACAGCCAACCCAAAAGATCGGTTTGAACTGTCGGCAGCAGCCTGTTACCTGACCCGATGCTCAGCCGGAGTGCACCCGGATCATGAGCTAAAAACCCATCTGGTTCAATTGGAGCACATTGGCCGTGAATGTCTCGATGCAATCTGGCAGCTGCAAACAACCGGACTGTTCAAATACACCGAATGGGATAACCTGGGAGACCAGTGGGAAGCCGGTACTTCAGCGGGTGTGGCCCGGATTGCGGCCAGTTATGTAACTGCCATTGGCACGGCGGCATTTACCGGATTGGCCTGCGTTATTTCAGGCGGTGTTGGTTGTGCAGCCGGAGGGGGCGGTATCCTGTTCGGAGGTATGGCCGTAGCAGCCAGGCAACTGGACGACGGTATCAACCATATATTGGGGCAGGGTGGCGAAGCCGAGGCTATTAAAAATACGCTGAGCCCAGACAGCCTGACAGAGCCCATGACCTTCTGGGATAAAAACGGCTATGCAATCGACCTTCTGGCTGTAGGAAGCGGTGGGGTTATTGCAAAGGCCGGTGCCAAAATAGCCAGCCGTGTGAGGTTGAAGCAACCTGAAGTCAGCAAGGTTTCAGGACAGGCGACCAACAGTGAATACCCAGAAGGCCCACGCATAAAACGGGTGGTTATCAAGAAAGAGAAAATAGAGCCTCGTGTTGAAGGCTTTAAGCCAGAACCACCACCAGCAATCCATCCAGCGGATAAAGCAGCAGCGGACTATTCCTTTAGATTATATGGACTGGATAAGCCCGTCAGGCTAGTTCACCCGGATTTCCCGCCCAATCAGCGTCTGGTGGATGAAATGAAAGCCAACATCGAGAGTGGCAAAGTACTTGACAACATAGATTGCTCAGAGTTTGCAGAGGACTTTTTAAGACTGGCTGGCGATAAAGGTAAAATATTGGAAGTCAGACCCAAGCAGAGGGGGCAGTTGACGGTTTATGAGAATAATAAGAAAAAAGCAGATCAGTACTATCATCAGATTTATACTGATGGTCGCTATATTTATGACCCCAGACTTACCCCACACCCTATTCCCAAAGGTGATTGGGAGAAGCATATCAAGAAAATGAACCCTGAAGGGGTGACTATCTCGGATAATCCAAGAGGACTTCAGTAATGACATCAAAATACAGTGCGAAAGAGGGGTTTGAGTTATTGGCTTTGATCGAAAACTATGCAGAAACAGAATGGAGAAAATATGAGTCTCGCTACCCAGAAGTATGTAAAACGGCTGAAATTCCAATGAGTCTGGATCAGTTTGAAACAGACTGGAATTCAGAAGCACCTCCATACACCTGCTTTCGCTTTAAGGGCGACCAGCCAAAATTGACTGAAGCGCTGAAAAAAGCGGTATCCAGTTACCAGGGCAAACTGGAATGGGTGATGAAAGGGCATGTACGAAGGGACAAAACGGTCAACTGGATCATTCACCCCAAAGCAGTGGATGACTTACTGGAAACGGCTCTGGAACAAAAAATATCAAAAACAGAATGCGTCGAAAAATACTTGCCCGGATTTGCGCAACCGGCCTTTGATGATCAGCTAGGCCTGGTTGAGCATGTCCGTCGCCATTTAGAGATGGCCATGAAGCAATGAATTCACTCTTTCAGCGGTGTTGTTCTGCTCTGTAAAATTACGGATTCCTATCTGGGCGCGGATTCAGTGAGCTTTTTAATAATCCGTGAAACCGCCACAAAACCAAAAGTCGCAGTTACAACCGTCGAGGCACCAAAGCCACTGGCGCAATCCATTTTTGTGGAGCCCAGACCAGAAGGTTTCTGCTGGCAAACGGTGCCATCGGGTTGAGGGTAAACGGCCTGTTCTGAAGAAAAAACACAGTCCACACCAAATTTTCGTTTGCTGTTTTTGGTAAAGCCATGAAAATCTTTCAGGTGGCTTTTCACTTTTCGTGCCAGAGGGTCATGCCAGGTTTTAGTCAGATCTGTAATCTGGATTTGGGTGGGATCCATCTGACCACCCGCGCCGCCTGTAGTGATGACCGGTATCTTGTTTCTTTTACAGTGATTAATCAACGCGGCTTTGACCCTGAAACTGTCAATGGCATCCAACACATAATCAAAGTCCTGACTGATCAGTTCTGACAGATTATCGGCGGTAATAAAATCTTCGATGACATGGCACTGGCATTCAGGATTAATAGATCGAACGCGGTTGGCCATGACTTCACACTTGGACTGACCAATCGTTTCGGTAGTGGCATGGAGCTGACGATTGATATTGGTGACACAAACATCATCCAGATCGATCAGGGTAATTGTACCAACACCAGTTCTAGCCAGGGCTTCTGCTGCCCAGGAACCCACTCCGCCAATACCTATGACGCAGACGTGGGATTGTCTCAGTTTGTCTACTGCATCGCTGCCATAGAGTCGGCGGCTTCCTCCAAAGCGATCATCAAAGCCATTAGCCGACGACGAGCCACTGGATGAGTTTTCTGAAGCAACTGTCATAGCGGGAGTCCGAGTGCCTTGTGTTACGGAAATTTGATAAAAAACCTGCTGGCCCAAACGCACGAAGCTCTTTCCAATCGCGTAAGGCTGTGCAGATGTCTCTCCGAACCTGCTTTTAACAGGTCAGGATTCCGGGCGCGGGATTATAATACTGACATCCACACTTGTCATGAAGCCTATAGGAGGCTGACAGAGAAAAAGCTGACTCGATCGACTGAACTTGATCCTCGAGCGCTGTTCTCGGCCAGGCTCCCGGGTTTCCTTTTAGCTTGGGTGTTTCTGATGACTAAAGCGTTGCGATCTCTGGTAGGGGATATTGGTGGTACCAATGCCCGTTTTGCCCTGGTGAATCCTGATAGTCTGGTTCTGGAAGGCATTCAGAGAATGTCGAGCATTGACTACCCTGACCTCGAAGAGGCGGTCAGGGTCTACCTGAAAAGTCAGGGGGTCGAAACCATTGCCAGGACTTGTCTGGCGGTGGCTGGTCCTGTAATGGATGGCAAAGTAAAGTTTACCAACAGCCATTGGAAGATTGATCAGCGGCAGTTCAAACGAGATTTTGATCTGGAAGTGATGGGGTTGATCAATGATTTTGCTGCACAGGCTCTGGCGGTCCCTCATCTTTCCTCAGATGAACTGATGTCCGTCGGGCCTGAACTGGAGGTTGATCCTGATGCGGTCAAACTGGTCATAGGTCCTGGTACCGGCTTAGGGGTGTGTGGGCTGATCGAAACGCCTGTGGGTTGGAAAGCTCTGCCTGGAGAAGGTGGGAATGCTGACTTTGCGCCTACCTCCGAAAGAGATATCAGTGTCTGGCGATTTATGCGAAAAGAAGTCGGAGGCTTGCTGGGAGTAGAAAGGATTTTATCAGGCTCTGGTCTGGAATTGCTTTATGAGGCCCACTCCAGCCTGGATGGCCGAATGGACAGACTGCAGGCGGCGGATATTACAGGTCAGGCCCTGGAAGAACATGATTCTCTGGCTTATGAAGTGCTGGATCACTTCTTTGAGATTCTGGGCAACACTGCAGGGAATGCAGCATTGATTCTGGGGGCCAGGGGGGGCGTCTATATTGCGGGTGGAATCATACCGCGAGTGAAAAAGTTATTTGCAAAAGGGACTTTCCGGAAGGCTTTTGAGAGAAGAGACAAGATGAAAGACTATATGTCTGGCATACCTACTTCGTTGATCTTATCTGAACATCCCGGCTTAACAGGGGCCGCTGCTTATTTAAACTATTCTGGCAATTACTGAAGTCAGTTGTCTTTTAAAAGTATCCCCATAGACTGTGGATAAGTCTGGGGCTAACCTTTGGGCGATTGCTCAAACGTCAGGAAAATTACAAACTGTAGACAATTGGTCAAAAAACAATCAATAAAAAAGGGCGGTATAAAACCCGCCCCTTTTTTCTATTGAACATGAACGCTACGATCTTACCACCAGGCTTCAAACTGGACACCGTATGTCCAGCCGCTGGCATCTTTGCCGAAGGTTCTCATAATTTGTTCTGCAGAGGTGCCTGTATCGAAATATTCCAGACCTGCTGCACTGCACTCCTTCCTGGTAGTGTCATTGGTTTTGCACAGTGGATTATCGATGGCTTTCCAGTCAGCAAAAGTGGCAAACACTCTGATAACCGGCCTGACGAAGGCTCCAAATTTAGGATGGAACTGTTGCGCAACGGTGAATTTCACTAGCTGACTGTCAAAGTGATTTTGACCAGCAATATTGGTAGATGAGTAATAGGCATTTTCTACTTTATCCCAACCCAGCTCAAATGCAGTACTTGTCAGCTCACTCCACTTCCATATAGGTCTGACACCAGCGGTCATCCATGTCCTTTTGCTTGGGAGAGAAGAGTCAAGATTTTGAGCTTTCTTGTCGTACTCTACTTGAGTCCAGGCTGCAACATACATGATGTCCAGACGATCCGTTAAAGAAAAAGACCCGTGATCAAGAATCCTGTACATCTTGTTGCTTTTATACCAGTCAGAAGTATTCATGAATCGACCAGTTGATCCGACTCCGGGACCTGTCATTGCATCGTTAGCATATTGGAGGGCAAATTTGTTGAATCCACCCAAGATCGCCAAAGTCAGTTCACCAGTGAGCATCCATCCATCCTGATCTACAAACTTTTTGTAGTTTGCTTTGTCTGGAGGGTTGCCCTTGCCGTAGTCAATACCCAATTCAAGGCTCAGGTTGTCCATTAGAGCGATATCCTTTAGACGGAGATCTACGATATCGGTTTCAACTTCCTCGGTTTTTAGGCTGGCAGGAGTATCGTTTTCGTAATAGCCAACATTGGGTGTATTCCTGAGCCAGGCTACATCAAACTTGCCTATGCCTACGTCAATATCCTGAATGCCGGCTCCGGGTCCTGAAACATCCCAGTAGTACCAGTCATTCATGTGAACATCATGTCTTTGGTAAAAGCGTTTTCCGACCCAGAGCATTGAGCCAGGCAAAGCCTTAAAGATATTCCTAGCCTGCAGGTTGACTTCCCTTAGAGCGAATTCATTGTTGCCAAAGTAATTATTGCCAGTTCCTGGCATTTCCCAGTCATTATTCTGGAAAACCTTGTAGGCAATATTGGTTTCCAGTCTGAACGACGTATCATTATCATCAGCCAGTTCCGCACCGAGCTTCAGTTCTGTGTAGGTCTCACACTCATTACCCAGTCGGTATTTGGCAGGCGCTCCCGCAGCTTTGAAGCAAGCCTGATCTCCCCCTTCCGCTGAACGGCCTATACCTGAACGGGCATAGCCATGAAAATCGACACTGGCGTCTTCAAAAGCGAGTGCCAGTGTGGGGAGGGAAGCGAGAGAAATAACTCCAATACTGCGACTCAGAGCAGACAGAGAACTCTGTATCCGAATCATTGCGATTTACCTTGTGTGATGTACGACAATTGCCCAGAACTCACGGTTGGCAGAGTGGATTCTGGTTTTTTACCATGAAAATACAGCTCTCTAAGGTCCCGTAGTCATTTTCATGCTTCGGGTGGTCCGGCATTCCGGTGAGCTGCATTTTTGGCTCATGGCTGTTTGAGTAAATAACCCGAATGACTTTGAGAATTATGCTTTCGGTATACCCGTACAAAACCTAGACCAGAGATTCGTAATCAGCAAAGTAAAGAAGAAAAAAGCAGACAGAATACAGTTATTTTATCCGGTCGAAGCAAATTACGACTATGTTTGCTGACAGGCTCCCAGAGCACCTGCAGCACTACTGTTACTGAGCGTGAAAAAATGCTGCAATTTTAAATTTACTGTGAATTCAGGTGTACAGATGATGAGTTTACTGAGAGGTATCGCAACAGTTGACACTGAGAGTGGCCATAAATTGTGGCAATTCAATGAGAGGCGTTTTTTTTCTGATGGGGTAAACAGCCATAAGCGAAGAAAAATATTTTTCAGGGTAAAACAGCAGTTTCTGTCTATTTGTATTCTGGCTCCTGTTTTAACATTGGCGGGTTGCTCTCATTTCAACACTCAGGAGGAAGTAGTCGCTCAACCAGAGTCAGAAGGTAAGGTGTATAACTCTGTTAAAAACATTAAATGTCAGCCATTGAGGTATCCAGCTGACAAAAAGAATGCTCGTGTGGTGGTGAATGAATTTACCTCAAGGCTGAAGCAGTCATCGGGTGAGACACCGGTTCTTGCATTCAAATTGCCTGAAACAGGGGTTCATAAAGTGGCCATACACAGTTATGCCGTCAAGGTTGGCAATCAGGAGCAGCTGTTCTACCCAGAAATTGCTTTGCTGGACAAGTCGCACAACGTCATAGCCCACGTACCCAAAAGTCAGATCAAGTATAAAAAGCCGGGCTTTTCGACCCCGGAAGGTATTGAAGCTCAATTTATTATTGATAATGACAGACGATCCAGTGAGCAGGCGGTTTGCATGCTCATATACACGACAGATGATCTAAGGAAGGGTAAAACCACTTTGATCAATGAAGCCAAGGAGTACGCCAAAGCTTATGGCGTTGTGGCTCCTCCTATTCCGGATCCTGTTGCCGATCACGGGAATAATGGGCACTTGGCCATCAGTATCAAAAGTTCAGATATAGCTTTTGCTTCAGTACCGGTTGCTCCTGTAGCAGCTACCGCCCTTGTACTTCCAAACGCTTTGCCTGCTAAAGAGGATGGCTTCTCAAAAGAAGTACGGCAACACTATGTTGATGCTGTGAATGAAGGCTTAAAGTCAGGAAGTATCTCCAAAGCCCTGGATGCAAGATCTGAATTGAGGGGAATTGTCAGAGCCACAGAAGGCTACTTTGTCAGCCAGTATGGTAAACCTGCAGATCAATTGAGCAGGCCCAAAGCGGCGGATGGAAAAGATGGCTATGCCGGAAAAGTGTTATACCACTATCAGGAACAAGTGGCTGATCACCTGAAATCGGGTCAGGGGGCCGCTGCGTTACAGGCCGTCGATCAAATTAAGGGGATTCAGGACGAAGTGGATCAGTTGTTTAATAAGTAAGTTGAAGTAGTTATTGAGCCCAGTTATAAACACTGGGCTCAATAAGAGCTGTATATAATTATGAGTTGATTATTTTTATACAGAGTCTCTTCTAATTACGCCCAGGTTATTAAAAAACGACCGATTATCTGGGTCAGAAAAAATATTCTCGAGCGTATCCGTTAGTTTCCTGCGCCAATTAGGATACTCCTCACTGGTTCCTGGAATATTGACGGGAGACTCTATCTGTAAAACCTCTTCTAATTGAATAACGGTTATTTTTGAGGCCGTTTTAGCCAGGTAGTAATGAGCTTTTTCCATCAACTCCCTGGAGTAGCCCATTGTCGATATCTCATCGGTATTCATACCCGATGGATGTTCGCCAATCTCAGAAAGTGTCTTCAGAAGGGCCAGTTTCTCTCTATGCCGGGCATCTTTTTCCTGTTGAGCTTTGTTGTGATCATAAATACCCAGTTGTAAACGCAGGTCAAGGTCGATGCAGTTCCACCAGGCTTTAAGAGGTGGGATGTCATGGTTGCTGATGCAGGTCAGAGCCATGGGTTTATAATTCTGAGGCGGGGTAAAGTGATTGCCCAAACATTCAAACAGAACGACCTCATTGGAGTAGAAAAGGGCAGGAGGCAGAGCCTCTTCGATTTCAGGTGGAACGGTTCCAAGGTCTTCGCCAAATACCAGGCACTGACGACGATGACTTTCCAGTTTGATAATGCCCAGAAAATCGTCCAGGGGATAATAGACATAGGCCCCATAGTCAGCGGTTTTTCCCTTGGGGCACCACCAGAGCCTTAACAGCCCCATGACATGATCGATTCTCAAAGCGCCACAATGGCTCATATTAGCCTGAACCATTTCAATAAAGGGTTGGTATTGTTGAGCTCTGAGTACCTGAGGGTTAAAGGGGGGCAAACCCCAATTCTGACCCTGGGGAGCGACCCCGTCGGGTGGTGCGCCCACACCTGCTTCCAGGCAGTACAGGCTGCGATTACTCCAGACATCCGAGCTGCCACTGTCTACGCCTACTGCCAGGTCTCGATAGATTCCGACTAACATTCCGGCTTCAATGGCTGCTTCCTGGGCCTTGGTCAGCTGATCTTCAGCTAGCCATTGCAGGTACATATAATATTGGATTCGTTTCTGATTGTGGCTGGCAAACTCTTTTACCGCATTGGATTGGGGATCCTGGAACAGTGATTCCCAGCAAGGCCATCCCCAGTTGTTGATGTCCAGGTTTTTGTAGTGTTCATAAATGGTTTCATAGAGCGCATGCCGTTCCAGAGAAGGGCCACGGTTTTCGCAGAAATTTCGGAAGGCTATACCACGAGTGCTTTCGGTCAGCAGATGATGCTGATAAAAGTGATCAAACAGAGTATTAAGAAAACCAAACTTCAACCATGCCACCAGACTGTAGTCAACATATTCTTCTTCTCTTGCCTGATGAAGTTGACCTTTGAACTCAGGATCTTCAAAACGTTTCTGAGCGTCTTCGCATTCGCTGAAATCCGGGACAGCGGTGACATCGATATACAGTGGGTTAATAAATGTTCGGCTCGAAGGGCTATATGGGCTGGAGTGAAGAGGGTTTGCAGGGTAAAGAGCGTGAATGGGATTCAGGCCTACAATATCTGCGCCCTGTTCAGCGAGCTGAGTGGCTAATTGACTCAAGCTTGAGAAATCCCCCATGCCCCAGTCAGAATCCGTTCTGAGGGTATACAGTTGAGTAGCGCTGCCCCAGATCTTGTTGCCGCTTCCCAATTTTTCAGGTTCATAACATGTCTCAGGTGCCACAATAATCAGTGAGTGGCTCTCAGTCTTTTCATTTTGCAGAGAAAGCTGATGGTAACCCAGAGGCAAATCATCAGGCAGTTTGAACATGAGGTGATGGTAGGTTTTTCCCTCAAAAGTACGACTGGCTTCTACCGGCATATCTCCGGTATTCAGCGAGAGGAAATGCTGGCCACCGGTTTCCAAAGTAATTTCCCCCTTGAACGGGTTGCCTAGCTGTTGATCTTCAAGATGCAGGCTGATCAGGAGGGGCTGTCCCTGTGTAAAGACCGATACTGGATGCAGCAGTTGCTGCCATCTTTGTTGTTCAATGTCGTTTATGGCCTGTTTGATTGTATTGTCAGACTCAACGTTTAACCCCATAGCGCTGAGAATCGGTAATTTGTACTCAGTAGGAACACTGACGGGCTCGCCTGCCCAGTCACTGTATTTTCCTGAGACGCCACAGTGTCCCGCCAGCTGCTCAATCAGGTTAGGATCAGACATAACGGTTTCTCTTATAAGTCGTAGGCTGGAGCCTGGGTACGATGAAAAGCTTTGCCTTCAGCATTGAACAGGTGGCAGAGCTGGATCGGGAGTTCAATCTTCATTTTGCTGCCCATTTCCCGTTTTCTTGAGTCTTCTACCCGGACAATAAAATTCTCCCGAATAGTGTCGTGACTCATGTATATGTAGGATTCGGCGCCCAGTCGCTCGAGTGTTTCAACCTTGGCTTCAACCGCATTACCATTATCTGTTTCTGCAAGAGCGTCTTCTGGACGAATGCCAAGCACAACCCGATCTCCCTTATTAGCTCCCTGGCTGTCAACATTAGCCCTGAGTATTTCTCCAGTGGTCAACTTAATCCGTGTTTCGTTACTGTTGGTTTCTTCAATAAAACCATCAAAGAAATTCATTTTTGGAGAACCAATAAAGCCGGCAACAAACAGATTGGCAGGGTGATGGTAAAGCTCCAGAGGCTTGCCAACCTGCTCCAGATTACTTTCTGCCTCAGGTGCCAGAGGGCTAAGGACGACAATATGATCCGCCAGGGTCATAGCCTCTACCTGATCATGGGTAACGTAGATAGAAGTGGTTTGCAGGCGGTTGTGAATTCGGGCAATTTCCTGGCGCATCTGAACCCGTAAAGCCACATCCAGGTTGGATAACGGTTCGTCAAATAAAAAGACCCTGGGTTGCTGCACAATGGAACGTCCAATAGCCACCCTTTGTCGTTGACCGCCGGACATGGCTTTTGGCTTTCTCTCCAGCAACGCTTCCAATTGCAGGATACGAGCAGCTTCTTCGACCCGGCTGTTAATCAGTGACTTGTCGGCTTTGGCCAGCTTCAGGCCAAAAGCCATATTTTCAGCAACGGTCATATGGGGGTAGAGCGCATAGGATTGAAAGACCATACCCACCCTGCGCTCGTTGGGAGGCCAGTTATTGACCTGCTCTCCAGCAATGTACATTTCACCTTCAGAAATGTCTTCCAAACCACAAACCATACGAAGCAGAGTGGTTTTACCGCAGCCGGAAGGCCCGATAAACGCTATAAACTCGCCTTCTGCAATGTTCAGGTTGATGTTCTTCAGGGTCCAGGTTTTGCCCTGGTCGTAGCTTTTGGAAACATTGACAAGCTTAACTTCAGCCATAGGGTTTTCCGTTTTCTCATTCGCTATCCCGGAGGTTGACTGAGGACAGTACTCGAGCAAAAAGCCCGGTAGAGCGAGTCAGACTGATCACTGGATTTGTACGCATAGCGGGCTACTAATCAAATCCAGTGGTCAACCTTGAGGCTCTTTCCAAGCTTTAGGCCAAGCTGCCTATTCTCTGCCAACCTCCCTATCTATACAGTTCTGCGTAAGCAATCAGATATAAGCCAGTCAGCCGCTAACCTTTTACTCCACCTGATGTCAGACCGCCGACTATCCAGCGCTGGCACAACAGGAAAATAATGGAGATAGGCAGGCCTGACAGAACGGCAGCCGCAGCAAAGTCACCCCAGAGATAATTCTGTGGATTCAGGTATTGTCTGGAGCCAACCGCCAGCGTCAGATTATCCATGCTTTGTAACAGCACCGAGGCCACCGGGTATTCGGCAATGCTGGTAATAAAAGCCAAAATAAACACCACGGCCAGAATCGGCGTTGAAAGCGGTAGCAATACAAAGCGAAACGCCTGCCAGGGCGTGGCCCCGTCAATGGCGGCTGCTTCTTCCAGAGATTGATCAATCGTTTCGAAGTATCCCTTGATCAGCCAGATATGCAGGGCGAGACCACCCAGATAGGCGACCGTTACCGAACCCAGACTGTCCAGACCCAACCAGGGGACATAACTCCCTATCTGGTCAAACAGAGAGTAAATGGCGACCAGAGCCAGTACTGCAGGAAACATCTGCAGAATCATCATGGCGGTCAGCATGGATTCCTTGAAGCGAAATCTTAATCTGGCAAAGGCATAGGCCCCTGTTGTTGAGAGCAGAAGAATCAGCACTGTGGAAATAAAAGCCACTTTTATGGAATTCCATAACCAGAGGAGAACCGGGAAAGGAGGCTGAGTCATGGAGCCATCAGCATTTTCCCAGGGAATACCAAAAGCCAGATACCAATGTTCCAAACTGGGGTTACTGGGAATCAGGTCTCCGGTGGCAAAATTACCGGAGCGAAAAGACACCGAGATGATCATCAAAAAAGGAAACATGATCAGACAGAGAAACAGGATCATAAAGATTCTGGCTGTCCATACCCGGTATTTAAGGTTTCTAGGCTGCACCATCATAGTTGTTCACTCCAGTACCCGTTTAGTCGCTTTCAGGTTCACCCAGGCTATGATGCCCACCATGACGAAGATAAAGGTCGCTATTGCAGAGGCCAGACCGTAATCCTGACCATACTGACCAAACGCGATCCGGAAGGTGTAGCTCACCAGTATGTCGGTGGCTCCGGCTGGGGTGCTGGCGCCAATGATATTGGGAGCACCGTCGGTCAGCAGGGCAATTAACACCAGGTTGTTGAAATTGAAAGCAAAGCTGGCAATCAACAGAGGCGTTAGTGGCTTGATGATCATGGGTAAAGTGATGTTGAAAAAGTTCTGGATGGGCGAGGCGCCGTCAATGGCTGAAGCTTCGTAAAGGTCATCTGGAATCGATTTCAACAAGCCAATAGTCAGAATCATCATGTAAGGGTAACCCAGCCATGTATTGACGATCAGCACCATTGTTTTTGCCAGAGACTCATTGCTGAACCATTCAGGCTGAACGCCAAAGAGCAGGTTCAACAACATATTGATCTCGCCAAAGTTCTGATTGAACAGGCCCCTGAAGATCAGAATAGATATAAAGGCAGGAACCGCATAGGGCAGAATCAATAGCAGTCGATAGACGCCATTGCCTTTCAGGGGTTCCCATTGAACCAGACAGGCCATCAGCAATCCTACGACCATGGTAAAAAATACCGACAGCCCGGCAAAGAAAAGGGTCCAGATAAAAATCTGCAGAAACGGACCTTGAATCCCCGGATCGTTGATCACCCGTACAAAATTGTCCCAGCCGTTATAAACGACAAAGCCGGGACCTATCTGCTTTCCGGCGGAATCAGGCTGACCTTCCGGTATCTCAATGTAGTAACCTGTTTCATGGTTGGGTTTCAGTCGATTGCCATTGCGAACATCTTCCAGCGTGTCGTGACCTATATCCTGATAAACCTTTGACATGGGGCCAAATTTTCTCAGACTGGTCATCGACAGTTCGCTGTTGTCAGGCAGCTCTACAATTAGCTTTTTGAGCGTCTGTCGAAGCTTTATTGTGTCTTTGAACGGTAACTCTTTACCTTCCGGAAGAGTCGCTGAAAAATCAGTTTTCAGAGGAGCTGGAATGGAAATCTCGTTGAATGGGTCGCTTACCAGGTGCTTATTGGCTACCTGATCATTGATAAACAAAACACGGTAATCGGTACCTTGTTGATAAACCTTGAAATTGTATGACTCACCTTCCGTTTTATACGTTTTCCTCAGATGGTGAAGTTTAACGCGCTCCAGTGGTAACAAATTACTGGAGCTGTAATTGGTAAAAGCGACATTAACCGTATAGATGAGTGGGAAAACAATAAAAAGGGAAACTCCCAGAAGAGCAGGGAAAACATATCGGTAGTTGTAACCCTTGTTGCTGATGAATACCCAGGTACCAGTGCAGACAATCAATAGAATCATCAGAGCAAAGGCGATTTCTTCCTGGGCGTACATCAAGGTCACGCCGTAGAGCAATATCAGGTCAATCAGTCCAATTAATCCCCATACCAGCCAGGTCAATGGGCTTTGGGTTTTCTGATCAGCCTCCATAAATTTGCCTCCCGGGGCAGATGGTATTCACATTAACTGATTTGGAGAACAAGGCACGATAGGCGTCGTTAGTTGCATTTTGCTGCAAACTGTTGAGAGAAAGACGACTGTCAGCTGACAGAGTATTGAACACCGTTTTGCCTGGGTCAGCCGCTGCAGCTATTAGCAGAATTTGCCGTCAGCTCTTTCGAATTCAGCTCTTTCGAATAAAGAGGGCAGAAAATCCTGCTATAGCTGCGTTTTCAACGGTAAACAGTCATGAGAGAAAAAATATAATGGGCTACACTCTCAAGCCTGAACAAAATGCTCTTCCCGGTAGACAGCCTAGTTGACAATCCGCTTGGCTGCGTCATTAAGCGCGCTCTTATAATCCTGTCTTCCGGATGTAATATTCAGCAGTGCTGACTCCATGGCGGACCAGAATTTGCCCATTTCCGGGACATTGGGCATCAGGAGTCCACTGACGGCATTGTCATAGGTGGCTTTAATGCGAGGGTCTTTTTCCAGTTCTTTCATGTAGGCCTTGTTAGCAACAGCTCCCAGAGGGACATCACCGTTCATGGTGCGCAGGCCATCTTCTGTTAGCAGATAGTTTTCCAGAAATTCCTTGGACAGGGATTTGTTAGGACTGGCGCTGTTGAGGGTTGCACCCCAGACACCCACAAAGGCTTTAGAGCGTTGGCCATTAATACTGGGCAGAGGGGCAACACCATAATTCAGTTTTTTACCCTTGATCTTACTTTTGTCCAGATTGGACCAGGCCCAGGGACCCGTGATCATCATGGCTGACTTTCCATTATTAAAACTGGATTCCATGACACCGTAGTCTACCCCTCTGGGCAGAACCCCTTTATCGATGAGTTCTGTCAGCATTTTTGCACCGGCCATGGCGCCAGCATTGTTAACCCCGGTATTCTTTACGTCATAACCGGTGGGTGTTTTCTTGAACACATAACCACCGTCTGCGGCCAGCATCGGCATGGTGAAGTAGGGTTGAATCTGATCCCACATAATGGTGGTCACTTTGCCCTCTTTACGTTTAGCCAGCTTGTCTTTCAGGGGGAACATTTCTTCAAAGGAGCTGGGGGGGACGGGCAAAATATCCTTGTTATAGATCAGACTGATCGCTTCCATGGAAATCGGATAACCATAAGTCTTACCGTTAACCGTCATGGCGTCCCAACCCAGATTATCAATCTTGCTTTTGAAATCCGGTGTAGGGTTTACCGGTGAGAGGAGTCCACTCTTGACCCATTCACCGTATCGGTCGTGAGCCCAGAACAGAATGTCCGGACCACTGCCTGAAGCAGCCGCTTGCTGAAAACGATCGGTAATGTTTTCCGGAATTTCGACCTTGACCTTGATTCCCGTATCTTCTTCAAATTCCTTCCCCACTTCCCGGATACCGCTGTAGGCCTTGTCACCACCTACCCAGATCACCAGTTCATCATCCTGAAAGGAATAGGCCTGGAATGGACTGAAGGCAGCCCCCAGTGAAATAGCTGCAGCAGCTACGGCTTTGCCAAGTGGAGTACCCAGTAATTTGATCATCAGTCAACGGCTCCCGATCAATTTGGCTGTTCAGATGAAAGCGTTGGGAATAATCCGCAGGCGCTTTCTGTAGGGCAACCTTCATTCGCAACCGGGCATGAGGCATTTTCCAGTCAGCCTCCTGGTGGCGATTCCATTACCTGTGTTTAATGATCGGTTGAGGATGAAGATTCAAATTTTACAGACATGCCAGCTTGATAGCTGTCTGCGATGAAAGAGAAACTTTAGTCTGCTTTAGCCAAGCAGTAATGAAAAAACTTATTCAATAATAGCGGCAGAATGGGAAGGCAATAATGATGTGGGCAACAATTTTTATCAAGAGAGTCTTTTTTTTATAATGTTCTAAAAATAAAGATTAATATGATTTAAAAATAAATAGGATCTAAACGACAAAAGGTTATTAAATGAAGAGGCATTTTCAATGGCTTGGGCATTAACCATGGAAACAAATAAACGGTCCCTGAGTCTCGTGATATGAGTCTGTCGGGACCGTTTGAAAACTGATGTTTTTTAGAAAAGCTTGTCAATGTAACGAGACAGAGCTCCGGCTTTATCAATGATCGCCAAAGCCGCCTGAGCGTCTTCCCGCTTCATTTCCAGTGCCAGCTGTCGCTCAAATTGATCATTTAATTTGTCTTTTGCTGAGGTTGCCTGTGTTTTACGGGGAACGTTTATGGCTTTTGCAGGTTGGCCATAAGTGTCGGAAAACTGCTGTTGCAAAAGAGCGTGGAGCTGGCGAGCATTTTCTCTTAATCCCAGAGCAGTCTTGATATCAGCCCGTTCAACTGCTGCTTTGACTTCTGTCAGATAGCTTTCTGTTACGGATAAAGTAACTTGAGAAACTCGTGGTTTGACCTGCTCCGGTGTGGCTGGCACATAGTCCGGACGTTCAACCTTCTTTTCTGTCTTCAAACGTGAGTGACTGATCAGAGGGGTGACTTCCAGTCTCAAGGTACCCTTGTCTGCAGCAACGGCAAACACTGGTGGCGTGGGAGGTGCTGTGCGGGCTCTTATTCGGGCGTACTCTTCATCAACGTTGGCGACTTTTACCGAGTATTGGCGGGCTTCTTCAGTGGTCAGGAGGGCAAGGTAAGCCGGCTGGGATGGCTTTTCCTTACGATTATCAATAATGAATTCCTGGGACAAAGCTTCCCTGGACAGCATGCTTTGTTCGGAATAAACCATGCGTTCTACAGGTGATTTCTGAAGCGGGGTGAAGTGTTTATCCAGCAGCCATACTTCGGGCATGAAAGCTTCAGCCCGGGTACCAAAATCTGTTCGTGTAACCAGACTTTCCAGCTTGAAGCGATAAACACCGTAGTCAGGGAGTTTCCAGCCTGCCACCGGTGTGGGCTGTCCATTCAATGAAACCCTTTCTGTTGTTTTAGTTATTGAACGTTCAATTCGAATGGTTTTTTCATAAACCGGGATTTTGGCGAAAGGTACTTCTTCCAGCTGCATCACTGCTTTCTGTTCAACCACCTGGGGAGCAACAGAAACGTGTTCATTATTTTGTGTCGCACAGCCACTTAGAACGGCTATGGCCAGCATCAGGGTCAGGCGCTTCATCATAGTTCCGGATTTAAAATCTCTAATCGTTGTCTTTAAATGCTTTATTCGAGAATGGCCGTTTAATCAGCGTTATTCCTCTGGATTGCCATGAAATATTGTTTCTTTCGCTCATGGTGGATCTATGGAGAGGAATCCTCGGCATTTCCGTTATTAACTATTAATTTAATTTTACCTTTGTCGGTAGAGAATGAATCCTTTTCAGAGTATGTAAACGATTACAGTCATCAAGACTTGCCGAGGATCAAATTTACTGCTTTTTTTCATAGAGCTTTTCTCCGGTAATTCCGAGGTTAACATTATGCCTGTGGACATCGGCACTTCATCCTCAGATGACACTCTTGAAGACAGTCTTTCTCAGCCCGAACATCGAACGGGTATTATTGAGGCCTGGCTGAATAAGGCAGGCGTTAGGCTGAACGGTGATCGATCCTGGGATATACGGGTCCATAACCCAAAACTGGTATCGCGTGTCAGACGGGAGCGCTCTCTGGGTCTGGGTGAGAGTTACATGGAACACTGGTGGGACTGTCAGGAACTGGATGAACTGTTTTTTCGATTATTGTTGAAAGAACAGAATCATGAGTCGCTCACAACCGGCCAGCACATCATGAACTGGATCGTCAGTCATGTACTTAATCAGCAATCCAGAAACAGAGCCTTTCAGGTAGGGGAGCGGCATTACGATACGGGTAATGAACTGTTCGAGCGTATGCTCGATCCCCACATGCAATACAGCTGTGGCTACTGGAAAAAGGCTGAAGACCTGGCTCAGGCTCAGGAAAACAAGCTGGATCTGATTTGTCGCAAGTTACAGTTGGAGCCCGGACAAACCCTGCTGGATATTGGTTGTGGGTGGGGTGGACTGGCTCGATACGCTGCAGAGAACTATGGCGTAGAAGTGACCGGGCTTACCATATCAAAAGAGCAACAGCAGCTGGCGCAGGAGAGGTGTAAAGGATTGCCTGTTACGATCCTGCTCCAGGATTACCGTTCGCTGATTGGCAAGTTTGATCGCTTGGTATCAGTAGGCATGTTCGAGCATGTTGGATTGAAAAATTATCAAACCTACATGAAACAGTCTCACAGGCTGTTGAACAAAAATGGGCTGTTTTTACTGCATACCATTGGCACGAATATGACCCACTGCGATACCGATCCCTGGATACAGAAGTACATATTTCCCAACGGAAAGATTCCCTCACAAACGCAAATGACCCATGCGATGGAGGGTTTCTGGGTGATGGAAGACTGGCAGAACCTGGGGCCGGACTATGACAAAACCCTAATGGCCTGGCATGACAACTTTGTACAACAATGGCCGGATTTACGAAAGCACTATCCTGAGAAACACTATGATGAAATGTTCTTTCGTATGTGGCGCTATTATTTGTTGCAGTGCGCCGGGGCATTTCGTGCCAGAGCCTTGCAGCTCTGGCAGTTGGTGTTAAGGCCTCAGGGAGCAGCGCTTGAGCGTTATGATGCTCCGCGATGAAGG
>NZ_JBPCXO010000238.1:0-1791 GCF_051008435.1 Endozoicomonas sp.
GAAGCTTTGCAGTCTGTTCACTCTGCTGTTCGTTGCGGGTTGAGAAAACCATGGGATAAAGGATAGTCGCTGCAAGGGAAAGGTATTATTCTCTTTCTCTGTCCAGCAGTTTTTTAGGAATTACGTAGACACCTATTTCTCATCTTAAATAGAAAGTGTTATGGTTCGTACAAGCAGTTGAGCTGGAGTGCTTAAGTTCTTTTTACTTTTGCATTCCATTTTCCGTTGACTAAATGTAATCAAGAGCTTACCGATGTTTTTGAATCGCCTTTTATTGGATGAGAAGCAGGCTTTTTTAGCCATTGCCCACCATTTAGCTCACTCTGATGACAAGCTAACTCGAGACGAAGAGAATATTCTGGCCAAGTACTGCATGGAAATGCAGATGGACGACATTGTCTACAACAAGTCAGAGTTTGATCTATCCGCAGCTTTGGATGCTTTCCAGACTGATAGCCATAAAAAAATTGCTCTTCTTGAAATTATGGCTCTGGTTTTTGCCGATGGTGTACTGGCTGATGAAGAACAACAGCTGATCGATAAAATCATCTCCCATTTTGATTTGAACCCGAATCTCGCCATTGTCTACCGGGAATGGTCAAAAAGCATTCTCTCTTTGTTTGTTCAGGGTGAAGCGCTCATTCATTTATGAGTTTTCCCTGCACTCGTTGTGGTCTGTGCTGCAAAAACATTAAACATATTGAACCTCTTTCGCGAATGCATAACGGAGACGGTGTGTGTGTGCATTACTCTCCCGAAATAGGCTGCGCAATATACGACAAAAGACCTATTCATTGTCGTATTGATGAGGGGTACGAGATCCTTTTCTCTCAAATAGTAGAAAAGCACGAGTACTATCAGAAAAATGCGGATGTTTGTAACCAACTTCAGCGTGCAACTGGTATGGACAGTAGTTTCAGGATCGAACTGTAATGAATAATATTGATTTTGATGGAATGCTTCGATTTATTCCATCTTCCAGTGAAAATCTGGGTCGGCTTAAGCATCTTAAGCATCAAACCGGCAATCCTCGAGTTGCTGTTTTCGGCAAGTACAACCACGGAAAAAGTACTCTACTCAATGCCTTGATTGGTCAGGACATTTTCAGTGCCGCTGACAAGCGGGAAACCCTGGTCAATAAAGAATATGAGCATGAAGGCGTAGTCTGGGTAGACACCCCGGGGCTAGATGCCGATGTTCACGGTCAGGATGATAAGGAAGCTCGTAATGGCGCTTTCAAAATTGCCGACTTCCTGTTCCTGGTTCATAACGTGAAAGCCGGTGAACTCGACAAATATGAACAACAGCTTTACCGGGACCTGATGAAACAGGACCGAAACTATAAAAGCAAAATGTTTCTGGTGTTAACCCAAATAGACCAGTTGCCTTCAGACGACCTCCAACGTGTGATGAACAGCATCAACCAGCAGATGCCAGACATTACTATCATCCCTGTTTCTGCTATGCGTTATTTGAGAGGGATACGGGAAGAAAAAAGCAGGTTTGTTGAAGTCAGTGGAATGAATGGACTGTTTAATCTGACACACACCTTGAAAGAAGATATTACTCAATTCAGACAAAAGGAGATCAAAAGACTCGTGGATAAAACCCGAATCGAGATTTTCGATCTCCTGGACAGCAAAAACAAAGAATTAGCTTCTCTTGTAGCTTCTTAATAACTGCTGTAAAGCCCACAAGGTAGTATGTGAGAAGCTTTTTCAATCAAGTCCGTCAGCCTTGGAAACGTGCCACTGCCTGTTAACCTGTCTGTCAGATAGTCCCAGAATGAAA
>NZ_JBPCXO010000239.1:0-1433 GCF_051008435.1 Endozoicomonas sp.
TGTAATTTTGCCCACCCCTTCCAAACTGCCAGCCAACCGGGGCGACCTGTGTGCTTGGAATTGCTCCAACCACCCAGCTTGGCGATGGTTTGAAATAACCAGATCAGCGGTGGTGGCTTGTCAGGCAGCTGTTTGCTTTCCATTTTCAACCAGAGCACTTGCCACTCATCATCACTGACCACTTGATCGGCTGATGTTTTTTCATGCCACACTTCCTCTTCGGCCTGCTTTCGGACATAAGGCAGCATGAGCGCTTCTCGTATTTGTATCAGCCTCACTGCCACAAACATCAGTATCACAGCCATACGTTCAAGATTATCAGCGCTTTGCATACGCTGACGCTCAACGCCTGCGCCCGTTTTCCAAGCTTTGTGAAACTCCTCTATACGCCAGCGAAGTTCGTAGAATCGTAGCACTGTACGACAGTCTTCAAATGTTTTAACAGTCTCGGTGGTTAAGAGAATCCAGCACAACTTGTCCTCAGAGTCATTGTTAATTTCTTGTGCCGTTACTACATTAGCCTTTACAGGTTGAAGTCGGCCTCCTGGCCTCTGCGGTGATTGGATGGTGACACTTTTGCTCTTTACTTGCAGTGTGGCTTTACGCTCTTTTCTACCGCCTCGCTGTGGAACTGTAATGGTATAACTGCCTAATACCAACGTTTCTGCAACCGAATCAAACAATCGCTTGTCATCATCGAGCAGGGTTCGGTTCTGTGTTGCCCTGACGACAAATCGCTGGTTATGACTAAGTTTATAGAGAACGTACTCAAAGACATCAGCCTCCCGGTCACAAACGCTAATCGTTTTGTCTATTTGCTTGCCCAGCCTGCGTTCGATATTTTCTGAAGACTGTTGCCATTTAAAGCTTTCCTTCTCTTCATAAGGGCGCTGCTTGCGTTTGTGCTTTTTGCCACGCTGATCGTCATCCCTTATCCAGCGCTGTTGGTCAATGAGACCGAGAGTTCTCTCTGTTTCGGCATCCAGCAACATGACAGAGTGCGCCCAAAACCCTTTAGTTCTGGAGTTTTCTGACCCGCCTAAGTCTCCAAGCTCTGATCTTGCGGAATGTTTGTAGCCAAGAGTCGTCGAATCCTCAAGTGCAAGAATAAGTTCAGAATCCACCGAAGCACGCGCCGTCGCCTGAAATCCTGCTTCGGCAATCGCTTTAGGATCAACCGCTTCATTTTCAATCAGCCGGTAGCCGCCTTCTACTGAGGCCAAATTGCCTTCACAGGATTCTGCCAGAGAGGAGCCTGTGTGGGCTGATAGATCAGCCGCTGTGTGAATCAGCCTTTTTGTACGACGTTTATCACCCAAATCTGCACACCCAAAAGTAAGTTCCGCCCATTGTTCAGGAGGTAATGGCAACATAACCTTGACTCATCGCTGAAAAGGATAAGTCAAGTTTGGGATTTGTGATAAAGAGATAGC
>NZ_JBPCXO010000240.1:0-19513 GCF_051008435.1 Endozoicomonas sp.
GCCAGCCTGCTGCTGTGATGTTGATTGTACCTCGCTAGGCTTGGCACAAGAGTCACAGTAGTAGACTGGTTCCGCAGTCCACAAGAATCTTCCTTCGTCAAACGCTAAAAACTGCAGAATCGAGTTATAGTTTTTTGTCTGCTAACAAAAACCTACCAGAAATCATCCGCTGGTGCTTCTTTCCTCAAATCGACTGATTTTTACCCACAAATATCCCTGAAGAGCCTTTCTTAAAAGTGTCTCTGATGACGGTATAGAGAATAAGAAAAATCTTTTTCCGCCTTTTAATAAATTGATGGATTGCTGTCGTTCATTTGATCAGAGTCAAAGTATCGCTCCTTTTTATTAAGTCGAGTGGTTTAATTGTTGAGCCGGTCGTTTTCTAATCTATTATCCCTTCTTGCTGAATGCTGAGCCCCTTGTTGCCTGCGGGAATAAGTTCCGCTTCTCAGTACTTCAGACAAATAAGCACAATATGGAATCATAAAAACGATGAAATACGGTTCTCTTCTTCGAGCTGTTCCGTTCTCTCTGGCTTTGCTTGGTGTGATGGGCTGCGACAAAACACCAGTAGCTATTGGTGGAATTGAGCAGAAGTCAGCAGTGACTCTGCAGTTCGATCCTGCTAATGGGAACATTCCTTATCCGAACGATCTCTATGGTTTCGATCATGATGGTACTTTGAGTGTTCCCGGCGAGGCTGACTGGTCATCATACAGTGAGTTGAACAGTCCCGATTCCTTCTGGCATTTCTATGGTACTCAAAAGGGCTGGGGCGCAAGAATGCCCATGATTATTCAGTTTGTATCCATGGCTGGAGAAATGGTTGATGAGCCCGTTGTCGATGAAAGTACTTTGCAGCGCAGTGTTTTGGTTTTCAAAGAAAGCGGACAAGGACTGGAGCCGCAGGAGTGGGGACGTGATTACAAAGCTTCCCTGGGGCAGCTGGGTGAGCTGAAAATTGAGCCGTTAGAATCTTTTGCTGAGAAAACAAGATACCTGGTGGTCCTTACCCGGGATTTGAAAGATGTTTCAGGCCAGAGCATCGAATCGCCTGAGGGTTACAGGCTTCTCTTGAGCAGTCATGACAGTCTGGGTAAGCATTTAAATAAAGTGGTGAAACAATTGGGCAGAGTGGGTGTTCGAAAGAACACGATTGTATTTGCTGCGGATTTTACAACCGTTTGAAGCACTTCTTAAGAACGAGAGTCACCTTTGTGAAAGAAGGCTAGGAGTTTGTCGGAATTCAGGCCGAAATTGCCTTAAGTCCGACAGATTTATAGTACCCTGCTGCATTCAGGTCAGGCGTTTTTTATAAAATCGGCCAGCCTGAACATGGGTTCTTTCAGCATGTTTTTTACCGTCTCGGAGGCTTCTATTTTCTCCAGGGCTATCTCCATACAGAGTAACCACTGATCCCGGTGGCTGGCATTGATCTGGTAGGGTTTGTGTGGAGACGTTAGGCAGACTGTGCCGTGTTTCTCAAGGTAAAGTCCCGGACCACCCAGCCAACCTGAAAGATACTCAAACAAACGCTGTTCAACGTCTTCAAGATTTCTGGCATGCATCTGGCGGATGGCTTTGGCTTCAGTTGTTTCATCCATAGCCTGATAGAAAGCTTTGGCAAGAGCCCGGACTTTTTCTTCACCGCCAAGAAGTTCATAAGGACTGCTGTTGCTCATTGACTCATATCTCTGTTGTTCTTCTTTATTGCAGAGATAATGCCATTCAATGAAAGCGTGACATTGATCTCTATCAATCAGAGTTATAAATCAAAAGAAAAAGTCAGACATCACCCTTATAGAAGTCTTTCTGGGCTTTGGTGACTTTTTTCAGATAGTTTCTCGACTCTTGTTTGGGGTGTTTGCGGGTGAGCGCCCAAAAAGCTTCTTCGGGTTCCATCTGATTAAGAATTGCCATGGCTCGGGTTCGGTTGGAGTGGAACGTTTTCAGAACATTCCCCGTCCCGCCATTGTAGGCTGAAATGATGGCATAGTGCCTGACCAGAGGGTCACGTACATTCTTGAGGTAGCGGGTTTCCAGAATGTGCAGGTAAGCGGTACCGGCATCAATATTGTTAGAAGGGTTGAAAAGATAGTTTCTGCTGGGTTGGCCATTACGACGTTTGACCAGTTTGAAAACATCTCTACCTGCCGTTGAAGGAATAATTTGCATCAGACCATAAGCGTTGGCATGACTGACAGCATAAGGGTTGAAACTGCTCTCGGTCCTCATAATGGCATAGATCAGGCTTTCCTTGATCTTATACCTTTGCGACATCTGTCGAACGATGCTGGCGTATTGATATTGACGCTTGATCAAATGGTCTCCGACCAGATCAAGGTCAATAGAATAAACAGTGCCTTTAGCGCTGGAGCGCGTGACTAACTGGTTGTCCATCAGATAGTCGGCAAACTGGCTGGCACGCCACTCCCAGCGAATGGGTTTGCCCTGCTGGTCCACTACCTGTCCGTAAAGCATGGGCTCTTCCCCAATGGGGACTGCTTTGTCGCTGAACAGGTCGACTTCGTCAGGGTTATAGGGTGTCAGCAGGGTGACAATAATAGCGTGTTTGAGGTCCTGCCGATCCAGGGTTTCAACGTGCACCTTGCCCTGTTCGAAGTTAACAAATACTCGAGTGCGGTAATTGTTAGTGTACTTGACGTATTCCTTGTTACTGGCACTTTTTTCATCGCCCCAGTTAACCCGTGCTTCTGTGGTGAGAATCCGAACCAGAGCCTCAAAGGCGATCACATCTTTCTGAATGCTCTGGGCGGTCTGAACGGTTGAGTAAACGTCCGCAACGGGTCCACCGAGCTCACGAATGACAACGTTGGTGGCATGATTAACGGCAGCGTTGTTAGAACAACTTGAGAGCAGAGGGATGATCAAACAGAAGCCAGCAATCCTTCGAGTCTTTTTGATGCAGGCATCGAAACGGCTTTCAGAATTGTCTGGCATTGAGTGGCTCACTTCCCTGTAATGGTCTTTTACTGCGAAAACAACGGATTAGGGACTTATCCCTGGAGTCCCTGGGATGCGCTTTTGTTCTGGATCATTTCGATCTTGTAACCATCCGGATCTTCAACAAAGGCAATTTCTGTTGTTCCGCCTTTTACCGGACCTGGCTCACGGGTGATGTTGCCACCGTTAGCACGAATGGTTTCACAAGTGGCGTAAATGTCATCAAAACCTATAGCGATATGGCCAAAGGCATTCCCTAAGTCATACTCTTTAGTGCCCCAGTTATAGGTCAGTTCAATCACTGCCTGTTCGGATTCATCGGCATATCCGACAAAGGCCAAAGTGTATTCGTATTGCTCATTATCGTGCTTGCGAAGCAGTTTCATACCCAGTACATCGGTATAAAAAGCAATGGAGCGATCCAGGTCGCCCACGCGAAGCATGGTGTGGAGAAGTCTCACAAAAAACTCCTGACATTCAGGTAAAGGAATGTTGAAACAAGAAACGCCAGTTTATCGGAAACCTTTAGTGACAGACAGCAGGTTTAGAGCTTGATGGAAAAATGCTTATTGACTCCCAGGGTCTATAAGTCCAATTTCAGCTATTCTTTCTTCAGGGTTAATCCTTTAATAGCTTTACCTTCCAGTTCCCCTCCTTTGAACTGAATCAGATAATCTGAGCCTTTTTCTTTCTGCAGCAGTTGGACCAGAACATAGTCCCAATCTTTGGCAAACCAGATCCAGGTCTCGCGATCATTATCTTCACGTACCACTTTTACACGAGTGGCATTGAGTTTACCGGCAGGGGTATCAAGGACTTCGTCAGCCTCGATAACAAAGCGTCTTTCGTAGACTTCGTCATCATCGACTACGGGGTACACCAGTGTCTTTTTACCGGACTTCAAATCCAGGCGTAATTGCAGTTGGTAAGAGAGAGGATCCTGGGCGCCGACTTTAAATTTGACCTTTGATTGTTCATCATCCTGTTGCCAGGATGCTTCCATGGACTTCCAGTCAAACTGGGCGGTCTTGGGTGGTTTACCACCAATCCCCTTGCGTTCGTATCGATATTCCAGGGGGCGTACTTGTCCGTCTTTTAAATTTATCCGACTGGTTTCATCCAGGCTGATTGAAGCGATGATTACGGAGGCGCTGGCTCCGAAGTCGAGAACCCACTGATCTCCCTCTTTTTTCAGACTGCGAGTGCCTGAACCACTGATTCCTGAAACTTCGGCTTTGTATTCAGCCGTGAATGGCTTCAGTGTGGTTTTTTCTGCTTCTTGTGCAAAGGAGGGAGTGCTGGCCAGTAAAAGGCCAGATACAAGGATGGCTTTGGCTGTTTTGAAAGGGATCATGGCAATTCCTTTTCTGGGGAATATCTCCCAAAAGTTCAATCACTGAGGGGAGGGAGATATTCACTGGTGATCGCCGGTCTGAAATTAACCCGTTTTCAAAACCTGAAAATACCGGGCAGGTCTATCAGGGGTTATTGTTCAGTGACGATATTTTTTTCAGATAGTCGATATCCTTGAGGGCCTAATGGCTTTTTGTCAAGTGAGATGACATCGTCTTTGATATCTATTCGGCCAGAAACAATCCAGTCTATAGCCTTGGGGTAAAGATAATGCTCCATAACCTTGACTCTCTGCTCAAGGGTTTGTGCGGTATCTGAAGAGGTAATTTCCAGTGCTGCCTGCAAGACAACAGAGCCACTGTCCAGTTCTTCAGTCACATAATGAACTGAAGTTCCGTGCTCTTTGTCACCAGCATCCAGGGCTGACTGGTAGGTATTCAGACCTTTATGTTTGGGTAGCAGGGAAGGGTGGATATTGATCAGTCTACCCTGGTAATGCTCGACAAAAGCACTGCTCAGAATACGCATATAGCCGGCAAGGACAATCAGATCAGGATTAAACCCATCAATACGTTGCATCAGCTCAAGATCAAACTGTTCCCTGCTGGCATAAAGTTTATGGTCGAGGCTCAGGGTGTCAACGCTGGCATTTTGTGCTCTTTCCAACCCATAAGCATCAGGGCGGTTACTGAGAACCCCCACGACCTGATAGCTGTATTGGTTTTGCTGGTCGAGAATGGCCTGCAATGTGGTGCCACTGCCAGATAGCAATACGACGACTCGATTGTTATCAGTCATTTCCGGTCTCAAGGTTCAAGTCTGTTGTAGAAAAAGGCCTGAGTTATGTCAATAAAAATACAGCTCACATGGGTCCTGTAAACCATTTAATGTTTCAGGGGAGCTGTATTTTCCGCTCATGGCTGTTTCCTTTGGAAACGGTTCAGGCCTTCTTGGTCTTTAACGGTAAACGACTTTGTCGCCGGAACCGGATTCCATATGGCCTATGATAAAGGCCTCTTCACCCAGTTCGTTTAATCTGGCAACGGCCTGTTCTGCCTGGTTTTCAGGGACACAGACAACCATGCCAACGCCACAGTTGAAGGTCAGATACATTTCTGACTGGGCGATATTGCCACCCTGCTGCAGGAATCTGAATACGGCAGGGATTTCCCAGCTTTCTGTATTAATAACAGCAGCACACCCTTCAGGAATGACCCTGGGCAGGTTTTCAGTCAGACCGCCGCCAGTAATGTGTGCCATGGCATGAACCGGCATTTCTTTCTGCAGCTGCAACAGTGACTTAACATAGATTCGGGTTGGAGCCATCAGGGCTTCAGCCAGGGGCTTGCCATCTATGTCACTGTTCAGATCAGCCTGGCTGACTTCCAGAACCTTTCGGATCAGGGAGTAACCATTGGAATGTGGGCCGCTGGACTTGAGGCCAATCAGGACATCTCCGGCGGCAACTTTGCTGCCATCAATGATATCTGATTTTTCGACGACACCTGTGCAGAAGCCTGCCAGGTCATAATCTTCACCCTGGTACATGCCCGGCATTTCGGCCGTTTCGCCACCAATAAGGGCGCAGCCAGCCTGTTTACAGCCTGTGCCAATACCGGTAACTACCTGTTCAGCAACGTCAACATTGAGTTTGCCCGTTGCATAGTAATCAAGGAAAAACAGAGGCTCTGCGCCACAGACCAGCAGGTCATTGACGCACATGGCCACCAGGTCAATACCAATGGTATCGTGCTTGCCCAGGTCCATTGCCAGTTTCAGTTTGGTGCCTACACCATCAGTCCCGGAAACCAGAACCGGCTCTTTATAGCCTGAAGGTATCTGGCACAGGGCGCCAAAGCCTCCCAGACCACCCATCACTTCGGGACGAGAGGTGGCTTTGGCCACATGCTTGATACGATCAACCAGGGCGTTGCCTGCCTGGATGTCGACACCAGCATCTTTATAGCTCAAAGAAGAGGCTGAGGAAGTTGTATCGCGGTCGCTATTGCTCATCGGAGATGTATCCGCACCGTGGAGTCTATTGTGGATTGATCAGAGCGCGCATTCTAACTTAACCCGAATGTTTCATAAAGCCGCTTGAATACTCCCTGATCGAAGAATAATGGATGACAGCCCTGACTCCTTTATAAAGATTTTCTACAAAACCAGAAAGTTATGGCAGAATGAAGGGATACTGGGCTCCGGGCGTTTCGTCTGGGTAATTAGTACTCTTTATATGGAAAAGCAGTCTTGTCAGCCATAGCTGACATTTCATGAACCCGTCTGTCTCTGTATTGATGCTCATGGCGGTTTGTTCAGGAAGAGTGCCTGTTTTTGATTCCGGACATTATGTATAGAACGCACAAGCTGGAACGATTGTTCCCTTTGTCGAGGCTGATATTCACATTGATGATGGCCTTGTTATCTTTTCAGCTGTCTGCTGCACAGATGCCCGAACTTTATCGTGTGGGCGTACCCGTCAGCAGCCAGGGGGGTGAGGTAAGAGATCAGGCCATGAAGCGGGCTTTGTCCGAGGTGCTGGTAAAAGTCACCGGGCAACGAAGTACCCTCAGTAATCCTGGGGTTAAGCAGTCGCTCAAGAAAGCTTCAGCGCTGGTTCAGAGTTTTGGTTATGAGCGCCGTGATACGGATACAGGGCAGCAGCTCTTTCTGCAGGTTCGTTTCGATGAGGCCGCCGTTAATCGACTGTTGCGTGATAATGGTTTGGGTATCTGGGATTCCAACAGGCCGGATACGATTGTCTGGCTGGCGATTGAAAAGCAGGGGAACAGACAAATTCTGAGAGAAGTAGCAGGTTCTCCTCTAGTGAGTGATCTCAAACGTGTTATGGCTGCCCGCTCATTGCCCCTGACTTTTCCTCTGATGGATTTTGAGGACAGTACCACAATTTCAGATGTTGATGTCTGGGGACTGTTTTCCGATAAACTGAGCCAGGCCTCGGTACGATACGGGTCTGAAGCCGTACTCGCGGGTCGTCTCAGTGAAGCTGGTGGCCGCTTTAATGGCCGCATAGTCCTTTTGTTCAGGAATCAGCGTTTTGATGCGACAGTGACGGACCTTTCTGCAGAGGGTCTTGCACTAGCCATCGCTGATCTTACCGGTAATACGCTTTCCAGACATTATGCCGTTCTGTCCGGTGGCAGCAGTGTTAACCCTGTACTGGAAGTGGATGGTATTGCCAGCACCCGGGATTATGCCGGGGTCGTCAATTATCTCAAAGGGCTGACTGCAGTGAGGGAAGTGACGGCTATTAAAGTCAGTGGTAACAAAATTGAACTGGAACTGGTGATTGATGGTACGCTGAGCCAGTTGTCTGATGCTATTGCTCTGGGGCGGAATCTGAGGGCGACTGGAGAAGATGAAATTAACCAGACGTTGAAATATCGCTGGCTGGGTAACTAGGAGCCTGACCGAGAATAGACAGGTCAGTCTCCTGGCCGGGAAGTCAGTCTTTAAATTCTGGAATGCCGGGCAAGCCATTTGCTTGGCAAGACGAGTCACTATAGAAGGAAAAAAATGACCAGACAGCAACAGTGGATGCTGGCAGGCATCGTGTTTGTGGGTGTTGTGCTGATTAATTTTGTCGGGGCTGTCATGACGCCCTTTGCCATCAGTGCCGTGCTTGCTTATTTAGGTGATCCACTGGTTGATCGTCTGGAAAAGCTGAAACTCTCCAGGACGCTTTCGGTAACACTGGTTTTTCTGGTTATTTTTACTTTTCTGGTACTGATGCTGTTAATCCTGATACCGGCACTGTTCCAACAGGTTAAAACCCTGATGCAGTTGCTTCCGGTCTGGGAAGAGTGGATTCGAATCAACGCCATCCCGAAACTGGTTGAATATACTGATCTGGATCCAGAATGGTTTGATGTTAGCCAACTGGTCAAAACTATGGCCGGAGAGTGGCAGAAAACCGGTGGCCTTCTGGCCGAACTGGGACGGTCTGTGACAAGCTCGGGCCTGGCCGTTATAGGCTTTCTGGTTAACCTGTTCCTGGTACCTGTCGTGACCTTTTACTTGCTGCGTGACTGGGATCATATGATGGAGCACATTCGTCTGATGCTCCCTGTGAATCTTGAACCTATCGTCGTTGAATTGGCCAGTGAGTGCGATGAAGTGCTGGGCGCTTTTCTTAAAGGTCAGCTGATGGTCATGTTGGCTCTTGGTTTGATCTATGGCTTGGGGCTTTGGGCCGTTGGGTTGCAGTTTGCATTGTTGATCGGTTTGCTGGCGGGTCTGGTCAGTATCATACCTTATATGGGATTTGTGGTCGGTTTCGCCACGGCTATAACCGTGGGTCTTTTTCAATTTGACAGCTATCTGCCGTTATTGATGGTGGCTGGCGTGTTTGCCCTGGGGCAGGCTCTGGAGGGCTGGGTATTGACTCCTTACCTGGTGGGGGATCGTATCGGTCTTCATCCGGTAGCCGTGATATTTGCCTTGATGGCCGGGGGGCAGATTCTGGGATTCGTTGGGATGCTAATAGCACTGCCATTAGCGGCCATTATTATGGTACTCTTGCGTCATCTGCATCGAAATTATAAGGCGAGCCACTTATACCATGCTGGTGAGCCGGGGGAGTAAGGTGATCTATGCCTACAGCGAACAGAAAGCCATTTTGCAATGCCAGTCAAACAAGGGTTCAGTGAAATGTTTTTGTTGCGAGTATCACCTGCAGATTTTATCAACCCGCTGAAGCTTATTATCTGATGTCGTATATGAGCCAGCCTGTGCAATTACCGCTCAGTGTCCAGATTAGGGACGATGCTACCTTTGAAAACTTTTTCAGCGGAGATAATGCTGCGCTGGTCAATATGCTGGATATGGATCAGCAGGTCAGTGGCGTCGACTCGGAACAGTTTATTTATCTCTATGGTGCTCCCGGTGTTGGATGCAGCCACCTCCTGCAGGCGGCTTGTCACCAGGTAGATAGCAGAAAAGGCCGCAGCATCTATTTACCCATGCAGGAGCTTGTGCATTACCCTTCAAAACTGCTTGAGGGTATGGAAAGGCTTCAGCTGGTCTGTATTGATGATGTTAACGCTGTGGCGGGTATTCCAGAGTGGGAAGAAGGGCTTTTTGATCTGTTCAATCGCCTCAGGGATTCCCAGACCCGTTTGCTGGTGGCTGCAGACTGTCCTCCCAAAAGACTCTCCATCACGCTGCCGGACCTGGTCTCGAGATTAAGCTGGGGATTGGTATTTCAGGTCCAGCCACTCAGTGACAAAGATAAAGTTTCAGCTTTACAGCTCCGGGCTCATTTGCGCGGGCTGGATATGAATGAAGATGTAGCCCGGTATATTATATACCGCAGTAACCGGGATATGGGGCATTTGTTTAAAATGCTGCAGAAGCTGGACAGTGCTTCACTCAGAGCTAAAAGGAAGTTGACCATCCCCTTCGTAAAACAAGTCATGAACTGGTAATCAAGAGAAGTAGTATGCAAACCCAGCAGTCGGTTATCCGGTTTGTGCTCTTTGTTGTAATTGTTCTGGTTATTCTGCTGTCATTGATTTCAGTAGTGTTAATGGTTCCTGGCCGTTATACCGACCAGCTGCTCCAACAGATAGAAGATCAAACTGGCGTTGAAGTCCTCCCTGTTGCCAAGGAATATTCCTTTTTATCCGGTCAGTTTCTGCTCACTAATCCAGAGCTCAGAATTTCTCCAGGAATTACACTCAAATCAGAAGCTATTGGTCTTAATGTCGCCTGGACTTCTCTCTGGAAAGATAAAATAGAGCTGGATCGAATCGACTTTAACAAGCCCAAAATTTTTATTGATCTGGCCATTATTGGGCAAAAACCGCCCATGCCCAATCTTTATCATTTCCTCAGGGAAACGGGACAATTTGTCTTTGAAGACGGTTCAATGAAGGTGATGGATACTGAGCAGGCCGATTCCAGTGAAGTAGTCACTATTGATTTCAGCAAGATGGAGCTGAAAACCCATCGACCGGATCAGATTGATGTCGAAGTGGTTAGAGAATCCAAAGACAGTAACTGGTCTCTGGGCGGTATCATTGATTTAAATGAACTGGTGTTGTCAGGTCAGTTATCGGTTGATGAATTGCCTCTTGCTGATGTTCTGAATCAGGGCTTGATTCAATGTGCGGACTGTTCTCTGGAGGGGCGTTTATCGTCGGACCTTTCAGTAGACTGGTCAAACGATCAGGGAATGGAACTGACTGGCACCGCTAAAGTGCTGGATGGTCAATATCAGGATTTGAACTCAGGTCTTGATCTGAGGTGGAAGGAGTTGTTTGCTGAAGGTTTTCAATTTAAAAATCGTGAGGGTTTTGTTGAAGATCTGTCGTTCAGAGACGGCTTGCTAAGCGTTAACGGAAGTCCATTGGAGCAAGTAGCAAAAGCGGTGGGCAGCTCTCTGTCCGCAAGTGGTGCTCTGCTGGTAACGGTGAAAAATGTTGAATTTAATGGGGCTGTTCAGTCAACTCAAATGCAGCACAGGGCGTTGTTCAGCAATAGCCGGATTGAGTTGGAAGTATTGAGTCCGGGACAGTATACCTATCAGCTCAATGGACAATGGTTGGAACGGGTTCCGGTCTTTATGGAAGGTAGCGTTGATCTGAAAAGAGCGATTGCCTCCACTTCGAATATTTCAGTCAGAGATGTAGACTTGTCAATACTGCCTGTTAAAGAGCGTTCAGTGGCTGGATATGATCTGGCAGGAAGCCGGGTCAATCTCAACCTTGTTTCTTCTGCAGGAAGTAGCATTAGGGGGAAGCTGACTTTTACAAAACTGGAAGCCAAGCCTTTAAAGCCTGAGTTAGACATCAAGGATGTCAAAGCTTTAATGACCAGTGTTCAGTCAATAATCAGCGTTGATGTTTCAGCCCGTGGAGGGCAGTCCCCCGTTGCTGCGGCAGGAATCGCAACGCAGTCGACCTGGAATCGTGTGCTGGATCAACCTTTGCAATACTTATCTCAACAGGCCGGTATTACCCCTGCATTGTCGAATAACCTGACTATGCCAGCTGGCAAGGCAACTTTGACAGAACGTGATAAAACACAGTTAAAGGGCTGGAGTAAAGTGCTCAAAATAAGGCCTGAACTCAATATCTCTGTGAAAGCCATAGCGAGTAAAGAGAAAGACTGGCCTACCCTGTCCAGTGCAGAGCTTGAAGCTGACCTGCTTGAACTCTATTCTGCCATCAGCCGGAGTAAGCCGGGAGAGGTGAAAGAGATTCCTGTGGATGTCAGGGGGCAGTTGATTGAACAGATGTATCTGCGAGCTCATAACCGAAAATTACCGGAAGTAGGCGATACCAGTCACAGCAAGCGTGCGAAAGAAGCTGAACAGTGGTTATTGGAAAACTGGCCAGCCAATCAGGAAAAAATGACTAAGCTGGCGACTCAACGTTTCAATGCAGTGAATGAATTTTTGTTGAGTGAAGGTGTAGCTAAGAAGCGTATCATCAGCGTACCTGCATCAACAGTGGACCAGGCAAAATCGGCCATCGAAGTTCAGCTTGCTTATTAAGTCTGACGGAAGTCACAAAAAAGCTCCTGCGATGGCAGGAGCTTTTTTGTTTGGCGCAGAAGAATAAAAGACGGCGCTTTAATAGAATGCTATCACTGGGGCTGGTTATTTAATTGTCCCTGCCAGCGAGTAAACATCATCGCAGATACAAACAGCAGACTGCTGAATACTGTAATCAGCCAGCCATGAATGGAATCTGTGATAAACCATGCATCCAGAACGCCGCTGATGAAGTAGAAGCAGAGAATAAAGCACAACCAGGCTGATGCTCTTGGCTGGCGCTTGATCAATCCATACAGAGGTGCCAGCAAAGGGATGATGGTGAAGGAAGCAATCATCCAGACCGACTTTTCCGGGGGATGGAGCCAAAGCATTTTTGCAATCTGTGAAGCCAGCAGACAGACATAAAGTACAAGGCTAATCCGGTAGCTGAGATTGGCTTTTTGAGTCAGGTCCTGCACGATTAAAGGATCTCCAGGACGGATTCTGGCGGGCGACCTACCCGGGCCTGTCCATTACAGACGACAATGGGTCTCTCAATCATTTTGGGATAGGCGACCATTGTCTCGATTTGCTGTTGTTCCGACAGTTCTTGTCCCTTGATATGATCTTTGTATTCCTGCTCTCCCTTACGCATTAGCTCTTCAGGGCTTTTACCGAGTTGCTTCAGAATGTCTCTCAGGGTTTCTTTGCTGGGAGGCGTATCCAAATAGAGTACAACATCGGGCGATAGGCCCTTTTCTTCAATCAGGGCCAGGGTCTGTCTGGATTTTGAGCAGCGAGGGTTATGGTAAATCGTAACGCTCATATTTCTATTCTCTCTATTGCTATGAAAATGCCGCTATTTTGGGCTCTGTAGCCATTTTCATGATTGGGAGTGAGCGGCATTTTCGGCTCACGGCTGTTTATTCTCGGACAGCCTCAAGGAGACATTTCCAAGAGTCTGTCATCGTAATGCGAGTAGACGGGAAGGTTATCGTTGAATGAGCCTGGGTGCAATTGATACGCAGGGTGCATGCAGCTTACAGCAGGATTGGGCAAATTTTCTGTAAATCCACTCACTTTAATGCTGACCGATCATATAATTCCTCCACATATGCTATCAGAGCGTCTAAGCTTGGTCGGTTCCGCTGATGAATCAGTTTGTCACGGAGGCTCCGGATATGAAATTGCTTTCATGACTCGCTGGTAGAAACGGTTCTAACAACAAACTTCCTTCTCAAAGGCAGGTATGATCATGTACAAGCTTAAACAGTTGCTGATTGTGATTATTGCAGTTGTAGCGACTGGCTGTTCCAGTCAGCGACTCGACTGGGACTATAACAATACCCCTGCTGCTACTCAGTCCATGAAAGAATGGAAAACTTATGCCTGGCTCAGCAAGCCTGGTGAGAACAATAAGATTGAGGGCTATCACATTGATGGTCTGATGGATATGCGAATCCGTACTGCCATTAGTCGCGACCTTCAGGCCAGGGGGTATCGTGAGGTGACCACAGGAGATCGTCCGGATTTTCTGGTTAACTATCTGACCACCACCCGCACACGCAGGGAGCTTGATCAGATTACGACTTCCATGGGTTATGGCTGGGGTGCCTGGGGAATGGGAGCCACTACAGAAACGCGGGTAAGGGATTATCAGGAAGGTTCACTGATTATTGATTTTGTGAACCCTAAAAGCCATGAGCTGGAATGGCGTGGCCGTTCTACTTCAAGAGTGACCCGCAGTGCTTCTCCTGAAGACAGAACAGAAAAGGTGAATACCGCTGTTAAAGGAATACTGGATGGCTTTCCTCCCGGGCACAAGAACTGATACTCTTCTTTAAGCAGAAGTGAGCCTGGTAAATTCATAAAGCCGCTTGAGTCAGGTTGAAGCGAGTAGAAGCGCTGAAGTGTTCGTTTTTTAGTGTATGAAAATAAACGAGCATCGCTCGTCGGCTTCTCGCTAGCTCTTTTTCCGCCATGACAGCATTTTCTCGTCAGATCCATGCAATAAGCATGAATAGGACAAGAAAATGTGTCAGCCGAAAAAATAGCAGAGCGATAAACTCGACACTTTATGAAATTTCCGGGCTGGAGTCTGGCTGAATACCTCTTTCAGGCAGACTCTTTTCAATATCAGGGATTTGTTATGACAGGTTCGCACCTTTCCAATACTTCAAAGGTTCAACTGATTCAATGGTTCCGGGCCTTCTTCCTGTCTGTCTCTGATACTTTTTTTAAACACCGTTGCCTTGATAATGCCGCTGCACTGACTTATACGACTCTGTTTGCTGTAGTACCCATGATGACGGTCACCTATAGCATGCTTTCGGCGATTCCCTCTTTTCAGGGAGTGGGTGAAACGGTTCAGAGTTTTATCTTTAGCCATTTTGTTCCGACAGCCGGCGAACAAATTCAGTCTTATCTTTCCAGCTTTTCGCAGCAAGCCCGAAAACTGACCGGGGTGGGTATAGTCTTTCTGGTAGTCACAGCTTTCATGATGCTCAGGACCATTGATCGTGCGATCAATCAGATCTGGCAGGTAGACAGGGTTCGTCGTGGGATTACCGGCTTCCTGCTGTACTGGGCGATTCTCAGCATGGGACCTTTCCTGATCGGAGTTGGGTTTGTGCTGACCTCTTATCTGGCGTCGCTCAAACTGATAGCTGACACTACGGCCTATCTTGGCGTTGATCAGTGGTTGTTGCGATTAACCCCCATGCTCTTGAGCAGCATTGTCTTTACTCTGCTCTACCTGGCCGTGCCCAATCGACGGGTCCCTTTTCGTCATGCTTTAGGAGGGGCGCTGGTAGTAGCCTTTATGCTGGAGCTGGCAAAGGCTGGGTTTGCTCTCTTTATTACTCTATCACCGTCGTATCATCTGATTTATGGTGCCTTTGCGGCCGTTCCTTTGTTCCTGCTGTGGATTTATCTCAGTTGGATACTGGTTCTGTTTGGTGCGGTGTTGGTCAGGAGTTTTGCCTTGTCGAACCAGATGCGAAATGAGGCATTGCCGCCATTACTGGGTGTTCTGGTGGTGCTCAATGGTTTTAATGAGCAGTTCCAGAAAGGGTTGAGTCTTAAGCTTAAACAGCTGCATCTAAGTGGTTGGAATCTTTCCCTGGAGGATTGGGAGCGCTATACCAGCTATCTTCTGGAGCAGGGCGTTGTCAGTAAGAATGATCTGGGGGAAATGATTCTTGCCAAAGACCTCAGGCATCTGGAGCTCAATGCGTTGTGTCAGCAATTGCCCTGGTCGTTGCCATCGGATCAGGAGTTAGTCAGCGTAGCAACTCAAAACAAACCTGAATGGTTTGGTCAGTTAATTGATCGTCTTAAGCAGTTGAATGAGAAACAGCGGGCTGTTCTCGACTGCAATATTGATCGGTTGTTCAATGCGTAAATGCAGTTCTCCCACGCTCCGTAGTCATTTCTTTTTTTGAGGTGTGTCGCTTTTCCGGCTCATGGCTATTTGTTCAATCCTGAAAATGATGACCTCAGTCAAAATATGATTTAATAAATGCAACCGGTTATTGAAACCGGTTACATTTGATCTTTAGTATTGATACTCTCTCTCAGCATGTTAATAAAGGTCGGTCGTTGTGAAGCTCTGTTGTGAAAACGCTGTTATTACATCGTTATTCATAGCTCAGTGATAAGGATTTTTGCTCCATACATTCATCAGGGTGAGGGAAATCACTCATCTGATTTTCCTGTTGAATGAGCGATTATGCCCAACTTCACAATGACATCAGAATTCAGAAGTACAATACGCACGGTGGTGTTATGCAGAACATTGCAAACAGGATGGAGCAGGCATTGATGCCTCTGGCCAGCAAACTGGCTAATATCAAGTATCTGATTGCTTTACGTGACGGTATGGTTTACGCCATGCCGTTCTTTATAGTGGGTTCCATCCTGCTGTTGTTACTGAATCTGCCTCTGACTGATCCTGCCAACTTTATGTTCTCCCAATGGTATACAGACCTGATGGCTGAATATAAAGGCGACTGGCTGCAGCCATTCTATGCGACACTGGGCATGTCTTGCCTGTTCATCTCTTTTGGTATTGGTTCCAGCCTGGGTAAGCAATACGGTCTGCCTGAAATCACCAGTGGTTTCCTGTCTCTGTTTGCTTTCCTGCTGGTAGCAGCTCCGGTTACTGGTTGGCCTCCTGCCATTAATGCCAGCTATCTGGACAGTAAGGGTATGTTCACTGCGATTCTGGTGTCCTACCTGGCCATTGAAATCTATCGTTTCATGCATACCCGCAAGCTGACGATCAAGCTGCCAGAACAGGTGCCACCGGCCATTGCCCGCTCTTTTGAGTCTCTGACGCCTGTGATTGCCATTATTCTGGTGCTGCAGCCTCTAAATATTTTTGTGGCTTCTCTGGGTGATGACGGAATGCTGATTCCTGAGCTGATGATGCAGTTGTTTATCCCTCTGGTGGGTGCAGCCGACTCTCTGCCTGGTTTGTTGCTGATTGTTCTGCTGGTACACGTCCTCTGGTTCTGTGGTTTACACGGTACCAACATTGTTGTTGGTGTCATTACTGCGATTATGCTGACGAATTTGCAGGCTAACCAGGCTGCACTGGAAGCCGGTGAAGTTCTGCCTGCTATTTTTGCCGGTGGCTTCCTCGATAGCTTTGTGTATCTGGGTGGTGCAGGTGCTACCTTGGGTCTGGCCATTGCCATGTCCATCAGCAAAAGTGCTCACCTGCGTTCAATTGGTCGTCTGTCAGTAGTTCCCGGGCTGTTCAACATTAATGAGCCCGTTATCTTTGGTGCTCCGGTGATTATGAACCCGATTCTGGGTATCCCTTTCATCGGTATTCCTCTGATTAATGTGACAGTGGCATATATGGCTACATCCATGGATCTCGTTGGCCGCGTAGTAGCTCTGGTGCCCTGGACAACACCGGGTCCTTTGGCAGCTTTCCTGAGTACTAATTTCAGTGTTAGCGCACTGGTACTGAGTCTGCTTCTGGTCGCCTTCTCAACAGTAGCTTATCTGCCATTCCTGAATGTTTACAGCCGTTCGCTGGAAGCACAGGAAGCAGAGCAGGCTTCAGGAAAGACGGCAACGGCCTGATAATCTGAATCGTCTGATCATTTTGAAAACCGGCCTTTTTCAGGCCGGTTTTTTTATGGGCGAATTTTAAAGGGCAAGAATTATTAGCTGGAGACTGGCAATGAGAGAGTGAGCAGGTAAGATGTATAGCTTAATTGCTGGTAGAAACTCTATTTAATACAACAATAAGAACAAGATAGGAGTTACCGTGTCGAAACATCACTGGATGATTTATGGGGCAAACGGTTTTACTGGAGAATTAATAGCCCGCCAGGCCAAAGCTTTGGGGATGAATCCCATCCTTGCCGGCAGAAGTGCCAAGAAGATTGAGTCCATTGCCGATGCTTTGGAGTTGTCCTTCAGGTGCTTTTCCCTTGATGATTCGGAAGCGACGGAGAGTGCTCTAGCCGATATCAGTGTCGTTCTTCATTGTGCAGGACCTTTTTCAGCGACTTCAAAACCTATGGTGGATGCCTGTCTGAAAACAGCCACCCATTATCTGGATATTACCGGTGAAATTCCTGTGCTCCAGAGTATTCATGATCGAGACAAAGAGGCAAAGGCGGCCGGTTGTATGTTGTTGCCAGGCGTAGGCTTTGACATAGTTCCAACGGATTGTTTAGCCGCGATTCTTGCCCGGCAGATGCCTGATGCCAAAAGTCTGGAACTGGCCTTTTGTGGTGAAGGTGGAACCAGCCCGGGTACAGTAAAAACCATGATCGAGATGCTGGCAGACGGTGGTCGTGTGCGAAAAAATGGTGAGATTAAAGAAGTGCCGGCAGCCTACAGGCGAAAGGTGATTCATTTCTCTGACCGTGAACTTTGGTCCATGACAGTACCTTGGGGGGATGTTTGTACAGCTTGGTATTCAACGGGAATAGATAATGTTGCGGTCTACACAGCGGTGCCCAGGACGGCAGCTCTGATGAGCAGAATATTGAGTCCACTGATGAAAGTCTTGAACTATAAGCCTTTGCAGCAATGGTTAAAGAGCAAAGCTGAAAAGATAGAAGGCCCTGATAAAGATGTGAGAGACAGTGGTTGTATGCATATCTGGGGAAAGGTGCATCATCAGGATGGTCGTTCTGTAGAAGCCTGGCTGGATGTGGCGGAAGGTTATCAGTTTACGGTTCATGCCTCCTTGAAAGTAGTCAGTAATGTTCTCTCGGGTCATTTCAAACCCGGGGCGCAAACGCCCTCAATGGCCTTTGGGGCTGACTTTGTGTGCGACTTGCCAGGATCGAAGCTGGAGTCTGTTCAGGAGCTTTGAGGTCAGGCTCCTGAACAGGGAGCCATGCTGTTTTTTACTGGTAGTAAATCATTTTTATCTTCTCTACCGAATCGTCACTGCTCAAACTGAACTTTGCATCAGCAAAGCTGGGCAGGTCATTTCGTCCGGCGTTTTGAGAATAGGCGTAGCCTTCCGTTGGAATCATACCTTTTGAGTCAAGATCCATATTTTTGTTTTCATCGTGGAAGACAAAGACGGCATAGTCTCCTTCGGGAAGGTTGAAGGACTGTTCAACACCAATGGATTCAGGCTTTATCACAAACTGTATGGCTGCCTGTTCATAGTCAGCCATCTCAAATATATCTTTATTATCGAATATGGCGCCGTAGATAATCCCTTTATCATTTCTGATATTCGTGATGATCAGCTTGAGCTGCCCATCGCCTTCAACATTTTTTACTGTTTCGGTATTGTGCTCGGAGCTGCTGTCGGACATGGAATACATAAAGCCAATTCCAGCCAGGGCAGCCAGTACCACAAATCCTAAAGACATTAATGCCATGCGCATATTCGTGAATTCCTTCTGTTTAAAAGTTTAGAGCTATCAAGCCGCTTCCTGGGCAGATTTATGAGGCTCTTGTTGTCTGGCAGACTGTTCTTCGTTTGGCTTCTGAAAGCGGTAGTAACGCCAGGTTGGGCTCTTAAAAATGATTCCATAGACGTCTGAGAAAGACTTTGCCTGGGTTAGATCTTTAGCCATTCGATAGTAGCCATGAAAGAAAACCGATACTGGGTTTGATGTGTTCACTGGAATAGTAAGCCCGTAATTTGGGCGGGTATCTTCTTCCCGGAAGGATCCAAACATTTTGTCCCAGATGATCAAGACGCTGCCGTAGTTTTTATCCAGGTATTTCCAGTCTGATCCATGATGAACTCTGTGATGGGACGGAGTATTGAAAACCTTTTCCAGTGGCCCCAGTTTTGGACAGCGTTCTGTATGAAGTAAAGTTTGATAGAACTGATGAAGATTCTCACAAACCAATACAATGGCAGGGTGGAAGCCAAGTAAAACCAGGGGCAGATGGAAAGCTGCTGATACCAGTCCATCTAAAGGGCCAAATCGATAGGCAACAGCAATATTCATATAGGGTGAGCTGTGGTGAACCGAATGTGTTGCCCAAAGGAAATTAACCCGATGAGTCGCTCTGTGGTGCCAGTAGTAGGTGAAATCTGCCAGGAGAAAACAGACGGCAAATGACAGAAGGCTAGGAGTCTGTCGGACTTAGCCGACCGTAGCGAGAAAAAGTCCGGTTTGAGACAGTTTTTATGATTATTTGAGGCGAATAGCGAGCTATTCAACGAAAAGAATCATAGAAAATGGCCAAATC
>NZ_JBPCXO010000241.1:0-11830 GCF_051008435.1 Endozoicomonas sp.
TGCATTACCTGTAAAACTGATGTTTTTTAGAATCAGGGAAAACAGCCTGACTGCTTCTCAGGAAAATCCGGCAAAACTATACGACGAAAGGTGTTCTACCTGTGCTTTGAA
Organism: Endozoicomonas sp.; assembly: GCF_051008435.1. Taxonomy (GTDB): domain Bacteria; phylum Pseudomonadota; class Gammaproteobacteria; order Pseudomonadales; family Endozoicomonadaceae; genus Endozoicomonas_A. The sequence goes on from NZ_JBPCXO010000241.1 coordinate 112, forward strand.
ATTCCTATACATTGAAGAGTCCATTGCTCTGCTGGGTAAAAGCAATGATCGAATCACGGTCACGGCCTGTGACATTCTGGACGAAGATCAATGGCCTCAACTCTTCAATGCTGTTCAGAAAAAAATCGGCTGCCCGGACCTTATTATTCATACAGCAGGAGTGTTCCAATGGCTACCAGCCCCCGAAGCCGAGTTCAGTGACTGGTCAGACCTTCTAAAGATAAACCTTGAGTTTCCCATAGCCCTGAATCATTTCTTCCTGTCAGAAATGACCAGAAGACGCTCAGGCTGCCTGATTCATTTTGGCTCTATTGCCAGCTTGCAACCCTACCCGGGAGGTGCTGCTTACTGTGGCAGTAAATTTGGACTCAGGGGGTATTGTCAGGCTCTGTTTGAAGATGTCAGGGACTACCGTATTAAAGTCTGCAGCATCCACCCCGGTCAGATCAGCCAGCAGAAAGGTGAGGAATCACTTGATAAGCAAGCTATAGAAATGAACGACATTTTAAAAACCATCGATTTTATTCTCTCCGTAGGCCATGCTTCCTGCCCCACAGAAATTACCCTTCAACCTCAATCCAGCTATTTTGACAAGGCCCTTCGTATGAATCTCAGTCCATGAAAGTCGCCGACTTGGGTCATGATTTTTCTATAGCTGTCATGTATTTCTTCCTAATGATCAAAATCATCAGTACCGGTTCACGCTGTCATCAATCATGGGAATATCTGGAATCAGATCAGGGACATCTTGTGAAGTGCTCTCAGGTTCAATAATCGCCGATTGAATCTCAACATGCCGGTACTTAAGCGTAGTCACCAAGGGAGAAAATGGAGATAACTCCCTGTGAGACTCGTAGCCCCAAAACCACTCATTCCAACCCACACTGGCCTCATCGCCCTTATCAATCCGTTTAAGAACCAGCCGTTTCATAGGTGCACCAGAATTTTTTATTTTTTTCCCTTTTCGATACAGGTAGATCTGTGCCATTTGCTGAGCTTTGGGACGATGGAAGAAATTAAACTTATAGGTTACATCCTGAGCCAGACGGTTATTACCAGGATCGAAGTCAGGCAAATCATCAAGGTGTACTTTAGGCGTCGACTTTAAACGTTCTGCTACTTTCTTTTTTGGGAAAACGGCTCCATTTATATTCGTTAAAACATGGGCAGACTCACCTTCTTCCAGCATCTCATTCAGAATCACCTTGACTCTTGAGCTGACCATCCACTCCCAATGGCTTACCTGTTCGTCTTTTGGATTAGACCAACTGTAATTATGATTCCCTGTCAACTGCACAATAGAGTGCCAATGACCATTCTTGAAGACCTTATAATTAGCTAGATAAGCCATATTAGCTGTTGAGTTCCTACCGGTCTCCAGCCAGAAAGTTAACCCAACATCATCGAACTGATTGATATAAGGCTCAAGAGGCAATGGACTGATCGCAAGAAAGTTACTGCCAAACAAAACGTGCTCAGTCTGGGCATTCAGGTAGTCATTACCTGTATTGGATAGATTGCAGGCTTGCTGAGTCTCTTCACCTGACATACTGAAAGCCAGGACACTCAAACAAAAGTCTCGAATCTGGTTCAGGTATTCCACATAAGAAACACCGGAGAATACAAAGAGATCCGGATTTTCTTTCCTGACCTCATCAAGTTTTGAGAAGTTATCTACCAAAATATCAAACTGATCATTGATAGACTCTTTCGTATCTGAATCATCATCCGACAGATGCCAGTAGAACAACTTGAGCTCTGTTGAGCCGGGCTGACTTTTATAAAGCACAGATCCGTTTACTTTCTTCTCAATAACGGATTGATTCAGCTTCAGACTCTGACTTTCTCCCTCATTGTCAAAGCTAAGTGGTTCCTCCGTGCTGACATTGCTATGAACCAGGGCACCCTTCTCTATAAAGTATCGTCTTAGCAGTAAGGTATCATCCGATCTTGTGGTTCTTCTGATCATCATTTCCATAACAGGATCGATCAGATTCGTCTCTCTCATGAATTGGGTTAGATCATCATCCGTCCGTATGTAATTCCCAGCCCCAGCTGGCAGAGACAAAAGGCCTGCCAGAACAAAGAAGAATGCTTTCATACTTATCCTGTTTCTAATCGCAAGGACTGCTCATCCTCAAAACAAACACATTTTTATTTCTAATCAGCAGTTATCGGGGATTCATACTAGTTCAAAGCAGGAGAAAGCTAATAGTCGAAATAGTCAGACCCTTTGCGCCAGAGAGTGAGCGATAACAAACAAACCACCATAGCCACAAGAGAAAGGGTTTTAGGGGTTCCGTCCGATAACAGAATCACCAGTACGGAAGCCAGACTGCTGACGATAATGGCCGCCACATCCATCACAGAGCTGGCTGTTGCAGCCGCTCGGGGATGCTCCTGAACAACACCTGTAAGAGCATTGGGTGCAATAAATGCAGAGAAAAAGAACAGAAACGACAGCAACAGCATGCTACTGACCATGGTGTGGCACTCAGTCCAATCCAAAACCATGTTCACCACTGAAAGCAACACCATCAAATAAAATGAGACGGCCATGATTTGGCGAAAACTAAACTGCTTCAACAAACCGATATTAATCAGAGAAGCAGCTCCCTGCACTACAAACGATAGTGACAAAATCAGCGCCAGAACGGATTCAGAAAGCTGGTAGTAATGGATAAACAGAAAAGAGGCATTGTTGTAATAAACCAGTACTACTGTTGAGCTGGAGGTATAGGCAAAAATAAATTTCAGTGACGACGGGCTAACCAGAACTTTTCTGACATCGATGAGAAAAGAACTTTTCCGGCGCTGGAATTTCATTTTCTCTTCAGCATGAAAAGCCCGGACGTTAATCAACAGGATAATGCCCCCCAACGCGGCAGTCAGGCCAAACAGAAACCTCCAGCCCAATCCAGAAGTCAACTGAACACCCAGCTCCGGTGAAACGATCCGACTTACCAGCAGAATAAAGGCAATGGCAGAGAACTGACTGGCCGCTGCATTATCGCTGAATCGATCGCGAATCATGGCCGGTATGATGACCAGAATCGCTGAAGCGCCTACCCCCTGAAAAATTCGACCAGCGTAAAACTGTAAAGTAGAACCCGCCATCATGCAGAGCAGCGACCCAGCAATAAAGACCAGCAAACCACTTTCAAGAACCGGCATTCGCCCCACCCTGTCACCAAACGATGCAAACAGGGGCATGGTGAAGCCCTGAACGCAGATCAGCAGAATGGTGGTTAATTGAAAATTATTCAGTGCAGCACCAAAGTCTTTTGCTACATCCGCTGTTACCGGAACATAGGCATCTTCTACCAATACCGTGAGAACCAGAGTGATAGCGGCCAGAAAGGCCATGCGCCAGTAAGAAAAGAATGAAATCGTTGCTTCAGCAGGCATCAAAAAGTCCTGTTTCCAGTATGTAAATGCCAGGCAAGCTCTGCACTATATAACCCAAGTGGACGACGTGAATCATAGACCTGTCTGATATTAGTTACCTCCATTAAGAAGTTTGCCTTAGATCGTTAAGGCATCTTCACGTTTTCCGCTCTCCTGGCAGGCACGAAAAGCGGAAATACATGGCCAGAAATGGCCTGAATCGAAAAGAACAATAACCAACAGGTAAATATGGTAATGGCTGAAAAACACTTCAATATCTGCGATATGTTCGAGCTGGTTGTCGATGCAGTTGGCGAGCGTGAAGCCCTGGTTTGTGGCGAGAGCCGCATCACCTATGCCCAGCTTGAAGAGCGGGCCAACCAGATGGCTCATTACCTCAGTGCACAGGGTGTCCAGGCAGGTCAGCATGTGGCTTTATACATGTACAACTGCAGTGAATACCTTGAAGGCATGCTGGCTTGCTTCAAGATTCGTGCAGTGCCCATCAATGTTAACTACCGCTACGTCAATGAAGAGCTGTCGTACATTTTCGACAACGCGGATGTCGTCGCCTGTATTCATCACCGTGAATTCATTCCTGCCATCAACGAGATCAAGGGACAGTTCCCTGAGCTGAAAACGTTTGTATCCGTTGAAGATGGTTCTGATAACGATCTGTCCGTTATTGGCACCACTGATTACGAAGAAGCCATGAAAGGGCAATCCACCGAACGCGATTTTGAAGAACGCTCAGGTCAGGATTTGTTCATCCTTTACACCGGTGGTACGACAGGTATGCCAAAAGGTGTGATGTGGCCACATGAACACGTTTTCCATGCAGCTATGGGCGGCGGCGGTTTTTACAGCCTGGACAAAGGCCCCTGTGAGAAGCCTGAAGACATCATTGATCGTATGCCTGGCTTTGAGATGGCTTCCCTTCCCCTGGCACCTCTGATGCATGGTGCCTCCTGGTGGTTTGCCTGTATCACTCTGCTGGCCGGGAATAAACTGGTCATGAATCCTGAACGCAACCTCAGTGGAGAAACCGTCTGGGGGCTGGTTGAGCAGGAAGCTGTTAACTCAGTACAGATTGTTGGTGATGCCATGGCGATTCCCCTGCTGGAATCTCTGGACAACAATCCTGGCCGCTGGAAGCTGGACTCTGTCTTCAACGTAGGTTCTGGGGGCGCTGTTTTCTCCTATGCCAAGCAGGATGCCTTCAAGCAACACTTCCCTAATGTGTTCATCACCAACTCTTTCGGTTCTTCTGAATCGGGCAGCATGGGTATGGATACTGGCAGTAAGAAAGAAGAAGCCAGCCTGGGTAATGTCAACCGCTCCGAGTTTATGGATGTCATTGTTGAAGGAGAAACACCCGAGCAGGCTCGTCACGCCAAGCCAGGAGAAACCGGTATTTTCTCTCGCTCAGGGCACATCCCTGCCGGTTATTACAACGATCCGGTCAAAACCGCCAAGACCTTTATTGATGTAGAGGGCAAAGGCAAGACATGGCTGCTTACAGGCGACGCTGCTCGTCTGGAAGAAGACGGTTCCATCACCATCTTTGGTCGTGATTCCAACTGCATCAACTCAGGCGGTGAGAAGATCTTCCCTGAAGAAGTGGAGCAGGCTCTGAAAAACAACCCGTCCATTATCGACTGCCTGGTCGTCGAAACACCTGACGAACGCTTTCATGCCAAAGTGACCGCAGTAATCACACTGAAGCAAGGTCATGAGGTCAGCCTGAAGAGTGTTCAGGAAGAAGCTCGCAAACACATTGCCGGCTACAAGCTTCCCCGTGAATTACATGTTGTTGCAGAAATGCCAAGGACACCCAGTGGCAAACCTTCCTACAAGGAAACCCGTGACATTGCCCTGAGCAAATCGCACCAGGTCGCCTAATACCCGACCCAACTACTGGAGCCTTTTCCGATCGGGTCGGAAGAGGCTGCCACCCCACTCTTCACCCCACTCCCCTCAATGGAGGCGGAGCTATGAAAAGCAGACAGCCATGAGCCGGAAGTGCAGCTTACACCGGAGCATTAAAGGCTAAGGGATCTGAAAGAGCTGCACTGTCCACATAAAGAGAATAATAAAAATGTCTGAACTTCCTATCAGTACCCAAAACTGCATCATCGAACAGAAAGGCCATATTCTGGTCGTTACCCTCAACCGTCCCGAAAAGAAAAACGCTTTCAGTCCTGCCATGCTGGTTGGCTTGTATAAAGCCTGGCGCCTTCTGGACGAAGACGACAATCTCCGCTGCGCGGTTCTGACCGCTAACGGTGATACTTTCTGTGCCGGTATGGATCTGTCAGCAGGCCCTGAAGGGGGTGACGACACCAGTGAAATTCAGGAACTGATGCAATCGGTTCCCAATCTTCACTGGCAGGCACTGCTTCGGGAAAACATGCCCAACAAGCCTATCATTCTGGCAGCCGAAGGCTATGCACTGGCCGGCGGTACCGAAATTCTGCAGGGAACCGACATCCGTGTAGCCGCTGAAGATGCCACTTTTGGTGTCACCGAAGTGGCCCGAGGCCTCTACCCCATGTCGGCATCCACCATCCGTCTGCGTCGTCAGATTCCTTATGCTCTGGCGGCAGAAGTACTGTTGACGGGTGAACATGTGACCGCTCAGAAATGCCTGGAATGGGGTCTGATCAACCACGTAGTCGGTAAAGGTGAAGCGCTCTTCAAAGCCATGGAGATCGCTGAAAAAATCTGTGCCAATGGCCCTCTGGCCGTTAAGGCCGTGATGCAGTCACTGCGTCAGCATGATGAATCCATGCCTATGGAGCAGGCTCTGGCTGACTCCGATCAGCTGGGCTGGCCTGTGATGTCCAGCAAGGACGCCCGGGAAGGCATGAAAGCCTTTAAAGAGAAACGCTCTGCTGTTTTCACCGGCGAATAATCCTATCCATCACTCCCTATTCAGGGAGTGATTCCTCACAAAAGGGAGGCACTTCATGACCCATACCGTACTGAAAGAATACCAGAATGGTGTTCTGATCCTGACCCTGAACCGACCCAAGAAGAAAAATGCTTTCAGTCGGGAGCAATGGGTTGAGTTCACCCTGGCGCTTCAGGAAGCTCAATCAGACGACAGTGTTGCCGCCGTACTGCTGACCGGAGCAGGTAACGACTTTTCCTCCGGCACTGATCTCAATGACTTTACCACCGCTATGGAACCGGGCGAGGTTCATCCTTTTGATGCCTGCGCACTGGCCATGGTCGAATTTGACAAGCCGCTGATTGCCGCTGCAAAAGGCATTGCCGTGGGAGGCGGTGCTACCCTGCTGCTGCATTGTGATGTGGTTTATGTCGGCGAAAGCCTGAGGTTACGATTCCCGTTCACCAGCCTGGGCCTGGTGCCCGAACTGGCCAGCAGCTATCTACTCACTACGATTGTGGGTCAGAGAAAAGCCACCGAAATCATGCTGCGCTCCGAATGGATTAACGCAGAACGCGCCGCCGAACTGGATCTGGTCACAACCGTCTGCAGTGATGAATCGCTGTTTGAAGCGGCACTGGCCAGCGCTAAAGACATTGCCAAATGGCCAGTCAGTTCGCTGGTAGCCACCAAACGATTAGTGAAAGCTGCTCGCATGGAGCCTTTAAAACAGGCTCTGTCTGATGAAAAAGTGGCCATGGAAAAGCTGGGCGGCTCTCCCGAAAACATTGAAGCAGTCATGGCTATTTTTGAAAAGCGCGACCCCGACTTCTCCCAGTTCCGTAAGCGGGAAGAAGTGGAACCAGCCTGAAGCTGGCTGGGAGCCTGTCGGACTTAGGCAATTACGGCCTGAATTCCGACAGGCTCCTGGAGAGGGGAACAATTTCCTATGAAAATAAGAACAACAGGAAACCATTATGAGTGACGATATCAACAACTACCCATTGATGCCTCATTTGATTATTGATGGACTGAACCAGCATGACGATCGCCCTTGTCTGCACCTGGGTGAAAGCATTGCCACCTACAAAACCGTCAGGGAAAAAAGCAGCCAGTTTCATCAGGTACTGGCCAGCAAAGGCATTGGTATTGGCAGTCGGGTAGCCATTCTTTCCGGCAACCGTCCGGAAGTACTTTATAACCTTTGTGCCATGTCGATTGCAGGCTCCTGCGGTACCGCTCTTCATCCGCTGGGTTCAAAAGACGACCATGCCTATGTCATGAACGACGCTGAGATCGAAACGCTGGTTTATGACGCCAGTCTGTTCGAGGAAAGAGCCAAAGAGCTGAAAGAAATAGTTCCTTCTCTGAAAAATCTGCTGGCTTTCGGTGACACGCAAGCAGGTGAAAACTACACAGCCCTGTCCGAACAGTTTGAGCCTCAGCCTCTGAAAGCTCCGGATATTTCGCCCGAAGACCTTAACGCAATCGTTTACACCGGGGGCACCACGGGTAAACCAAAAGGGGTACTGCAACCTTATCGTGTACCTGCCGCCATGACTCAGGCCATCATGGCTGAATGGGATCTGCCAAAAGATCTGCGTATGCTGATCGCTACACCGTTATCCCATGCTGGAGCGGCTTTCCTCGTACCGACCCTGCAACGGGGCGGCACTATCTTTGCCCCGGCCTATTTCACACCCGATCTGGTGTTTGACACCATTGAAAAGTACAAGATCAATGCAACTTTCATGGTTCCGGTCATGCTGTATATGTTGCTGGATCATCCGCGCTCTGAAACAGCTGACCTTTCCAGTCTGGATATCATTTACTATGGTGCCAGCCCCATGAGCCCATCCCGTCTCGAAGAAGGCATTAACAAGTGGGGGCAGAAGTTCTTTCAGGTCTACGGTCAGTCTGAAGCCCCTATGGTACTGTCACACCTGAAACGTGAAGATCATGACTTGAGTAAACCTGAGCGTCTGGGCAGTGCCGGTAAGCCATCTCCCTGGGTACACCTTGAGCTGCTCGACAAGGACAACAATCCTGTGGCTCCAGGAGAGCCAGGTGAAATTTGTGTCCGCTCTCCATTGGTCATGACGGGTTACTACAAACAACCAGAACAAACAAAAGAAGCCATGGCTGGCGGCTGGCTGCATACAGGCGACGTAGGTCGTTTTGATGAAGACGGCTTTCTGTATATTGTTGACCGCACCAAAGATATGATTGTTACCGGTGGCTTCAATGTATTCCCTAAAGAGGTGGAAAACGTTCTCTCCGCTCAACCTTCCGTTGCTCAGGTAGCGGTTATTGGTGTTCCGGATGATCACTGGGGCGAATCCGTCAAAGCGGTGGTTGTTCTGCGTCCTGGCGTAGAGAAAACGGAAGAGCTGACCGAAGGTTTGATCAATGCCGTTAAGGATGCCAAAGGCTCAGTACAGGCACCGAAGACCATTGATTATGTGGAAGCTTTGCAGCTGACGCCGGTTGGCAAACCTGATAAAAAAGCCATTCGGGCCCAGTACTGGGATGGTCAGGAGCGAGCGGTTAAATAATACTCATTAGATGTACTATAGAAGCCACTTCAGGTATCAGAGGTGGCTTCTGATGAGAATGAGCAACACAAGGATGTAACCGGTATGCCCACTGAAACCGCTATACGACAGTTTCTCGCTGAAACTAGAGAACGCATCAAAAGTCATTACCTGCCCCGAGGACAAACCCAGTCGCCAGGCTATGCCGGATGCCACTTTGATCATTATCCTCAAGGAGGGTATCAGAGAGGTTATTGAGTTGATTCGGAAAAAGCCCTCTCCCAGTGCGCTGGCCAAGGGGGGGGTATTGCAATAAAGGCATCCAGGTTCATGCTGACTTTCTCAACACTGTATCCCTTCTCAATGAGTTTCAGCCTCATCAACTCACTGGCACTTTCCATGACCGAATCCTGCACAAACTTCTGACCATGAAGCACCTCATCACTGAGCTCAAGGTAAGGTGTCATCAGTAGAGATGCAGGCCAGAAATAGGTGCCCGCATCGATCAGAAATTGCCAGCTGGCAAGGTCATGGGCAATAACAGCCGTTTCAATCACATGAACCGACCGCCTGGCCTCAATCAGTTCATCCACATTATTAAGACCCAGTTCAGACAGCACCAACGACTGGAAGTTTCTGTCACTGGATTTCACAGCCCTGTCCAGCAGCTCTGAGAAATATCGGGTGGATAGCATCTGCTGGAGAGGGTCCGCTGCAAACCCTACAGGCAGGTCGAAGAAGACGACTTTATCCCCGTTACTCAACTCCAGACCAAACCCTGCTTTCCAGAAATACTGAGCCGCCCTGTCAAACAATCGGTTCCAGCAGTCATTCGTCATGGACTCTGCTTTCATCTGCTCCATCAGTGACCCACCGGATGCCCCGGAAAAATTTAATTGCGCCAGCTGAAGAATATGCGAGAAGTAACCATGTACGATATTTCCTCCTGGAATATTTTCATCGTAATAAGCGCCTCCCTTGATGAATATCCGGGCAAAAACAGGCGGGATATAGCCAATAAAAACAGGGGGTACCGTATCAATTTGTGGAGCAAGAAAGCGCTTGTAGAGAATAAAGTGAATGAGTTCTGTCACATCATAATCAGACAGTTTCTGATGATCTTCTACATCAAAACCCAATCGTTGGTTATTGGATGTATCCAGCTTCAGAAAGCCTGGTACCCTGAGCCACTGGGCACTGTTTGCCGCTCTGGTAAGCAGAATTTCTGGAAGAGCTTCAGAATAAGAAGAGCCGTTCTTTAGCCTGAAGGGGGCATTGCGTTCATGGGTCAGCAGATAGGAATTCATATCTGCCGCTTCATCAGTAGGTATATGTCTGCCCAGATAATCGCTCAGAGTTCTTAGATCTCTCCCCAAAGCCACCAACAACGGTAGGTAGGCCCTGAGGTTGCTGACTCGTTTAAACCAGGCCTCCAAGCCCCCCATTTCCGACAATTCATCGTCCAGTTTTTTACAATGACGAATGGTATCCTTCTGGATGAACTGGAAAGCCTGTAATACAGGGTCTTCTACCCTGTCAGCCATTAGCGGTAAGACGTGAGAATGGTAGAACAACAACGCTTCAGGTTGTCTTAGACTCAGATAAACCGTTCTATGGCCTTCATGAGATTGCTGTCTGAAAAACCCGGAAACATTGTCTGACAAAATACACTCGCCGGATTCATTGGCACAATGATCAGACAGTAAATGATTTAGGCGCTGATTCAGAAGAATTTCGTCATGGTAAGACAGAGGAATAACAACAGGATTAAGTAAGACTCCCTGCTCAACAACACCAGTTCGGATGTCTCCTCCCCACACCAATGAGCTCTGTACAGAAGCCATTAGAAGAGCAAACAGTAAGCATCTGAATATTCCGGGCAGGACTGAATCCATGATTTCATGAGGTATTCTTTGTTTTCAGACCTCCTGAGACCATGGAAACCCTAAACAAGTTCCCAAGCACTCAACGCTCAAGCCTGTGTTTTATTATGAAAATGCTCTTTTTCCCATTGCCGATCGGGATCCAGACTCCACCGACAATTTTCAGAAAACTGGCTGCTGAGATAATCCGCCTGCTCGGACAGAATCCGGTGACTATTGACCAGCGCCAGATACTCCGCCGCATTGGGACGATAGGGTAAGGCCACCAGTGTCATATCCAGCTCTTCCAGCAAGCGGTCACTCTTGAATTGATTGCATCGTTTACAGGAAGCAACCACATTCATCCAGTCATCCTGCCCTCCCCTGGAAGTGGGAAGAATATGATCGCGGGTCAAATACTTGCGTGACAGGAACTTGCCACAATACATGCACTGATGATTATCACGTTCGAAAAGAGAAGAATTGGTTAAAGCAGGATTGGTGCGCGCAGGAAAGACTCGTTTGCCTCCACAGGCAATAATGCTGGGTAGTTCAATGATCGTCTGGGTTCCCAGCCAGCGGTTATAGCCACCTCTTACTTTATAAATAACATCACCCAGACTCCAGCGGATCAGATCTCTTGAATAGAGACAGACTGTTTCCTGCCAGGTCAGCCATTCCACCGGTTGTCCGGCAGCATTCAGTCGCAGAATATACACAATTCAGCTCCCGTTCTTTCATCCCTGATACAGCCAACTTCACAGCATAAACTCGATAAAGATTATATCGGTGAATCATGACCATCTTTTATTAACTTATCGAAATGCAATGCCCTTGCCAATGCCATGTAGCTGATAGAGAACTATTAAGATTTGAACTTTTGTTCAAAAAAACGTCAATTAGAATAATCTTTATTTGGGGCTTTTACAGGTTGGCTGATCATTTTTGGGCCTCCTGCCTGATTTTTAGATAGAGATAATCAAGATCATTGTAACCACATGCCTTGTATATTATCCGCTTGATGACACCATTGAAGGCTTCGA
>NZ_JBPCXO010000242.1:0-18605 GCF_051008435.1 Endozoicomonas sp.
TTCATTCTGGGACTATCTGACAGACAGGTTAACAGGCAGTGGCACGTTTCCAAGGCTGACGGACTTGATTGAAAAAGCTTCTCACATACTACCTTGTGGGCTTTGCAGCAGTTATTAAGAAGCTACACGCAGTTATAGAGTTGTATGCGAGAAGAGAAGAAGTAAAGGGCAAGTCTCGCTGTGTTAGCATTTCAGAGATATCAAATAATGACTTTAATCTAAATGTATCTCGGTATATCCATCAGCCTATAGAAGAAGATCTTGAACCTTTATATTTATTATTGAACAAGCAAAAAAAACTCGAAGAAGAGCTAATTGAATTACAGAGAGAGATGAAAGGAATTGTTGATTGTATCTCGTAAGCTCTTGAAAGAGGTGCGTTAAGGACTAATGTGCATGAGGTTGATTGAGGCACTTGAGGGTGCTTAATTAAGGTGTTGGACTCTTTCTAAGAGTCAGGATCATCAACGGAAAGAGTTTTTGAAAAACGCTCTTCTGTCATTATGTAGTCGGGTTGGATAGGCTGTGAGATATGGTGTTCCCCTAGAGAAGATGGTTACCGTATAAAAAGGTGGATCTCTTGCGAAATCGCCTTTTTTATACGGTAACTTTTTCCATCCTAAGGTGACGATGCGGGTGACCCCAAGACTAAAAATGGTGGGCCTGGCTGGATTCGAACCAGCAATCGACCGATTATGAGTCGGGCGCATTAACCGTTATGCTACAGGCCCTGCAGCTATCTTTGGAACTCTCTTGCCACACTATAGCAGTCGTATAGTGATTTTTGGAATAGTTGATTATGAGTCGGATGCTCTAACCAACTGAGCTAAAGGCCCCAATCACTAATTCATTGCCCTTTGATACGCAGAGTACACCTGCCTTTCGGGACATGGGAGCTTAGTGGGGGTGAATTATAAGCATATCAGGGGGCTCTCGCCAACCCTCTGATTTTAATAAAGCTTTTTCTCATCAAAAAAGGTTCTTTAAAGGAGCTTGAGGTGTAAACAGGTCGTCTTTAACTCCCGGCTTTTTCTCAGTGCTTGCTGCTTTTGGCCGAAATAGTAGCCATGCGTTTGTTTCTGACCGGGATGTCATGCTTAAACACTTTTTCACGCCCTGGTTACTGGCTTCCTGTCTGGTTTTCGCTTTTGCCGGTGATTTTTATGTGGGTAAGGCGTTGCTGGAGAGCGTTCGAAAACATTATGGGGATAAGGCCGGCAAGCGCATGGAGGCTTGGCAGAGCCTGCTGGATAAGAGTAGAGGACTGTCTGAGGCCCAGAAGCTGGAAAGAGTAAATCAGTTTTTTAATCAGCTTCGTTTTGTCAGTGACCTGCGTCATTGGGGTGAAGAGGATTACTGGGCTACTCCTGTAGAGTTTCTGGCCAGTGGCGGCGGAGACTGCGAAGACTTTTCCATAGCCAAATACTTCACTCTGAGAGAGCTGGGGGTGGCGGACGAGAAATTACGGATCACGTATGTCAAAGCTCTGAAGCTGAATCAGGCGCATATGGTGCTCAGTTACTATCCAAAGCCTGATGCGGAGCCTTTAATACTGGATAATCTGGAAGGTGATATTCTCAAAGCCAGTGCTCGTCGGGATCTTAAGCCTGTGTATAACTTTAACGGTGATGGTCTCTGGCTTGCCAGGCAGAGGGGTAAAGGGGTAAGAGTAGGGAAGGCTGACAGGATCAGCCTGTGGATGGATTTACGGAAACGCCTGCGGTTGTCAGTGGAGCAGGGAGCGACCGGAAAAGCCGGTGCAGGGAAAAAACCATGACATTACTCAGGGAACTGGCAGCTTACATGACGGTCCTGCTGTTCTTGTTGTTTGGCGGCAGCCTGATTATGAGCATCAGCGACAGCAGGGGTTATCTGCAACAGCAGCTGGAATCTCATGCTCAGGATACGGCTACTTCACTGGGCTTATCCATTGCAGCCACTGAGGCGGGCAGTGTCGCCATTGTTGACTCGATGATTGATGCCATTTTCGATCGGGGTTATTACCGGATTATTCGCTTTACCGACCCCCATGGGAAAGTATTGGTTAACAGTGAACATGATCTGGTTCTGGATGATGTACCCAGCTGGTTTGTCTCGCTGGTGGCCCTTAAAGCACCTGAAGTCTCTACCGAAGTGAATCGTGGCTGGAATCTTGCCGGAACACTCTATGTGGCCAGCCATCCAGGTTATGCCTATCGCAGCTTATGGGACAAAACCCTGCACAGCACCTGGTTGTTTGGTTGTGGTCTGTTGCTGGCCATCATTGGTTTAAATATTCTGCTCAGAATTATCCTTCGCCCTTTGAAGCGTCTTGAACAACAGGCAGATGCTATCTGTCAGAAGCGTTTTGATATCCAGACCCGACGGCCTAAAACCCGGGATTTGCGCAGAGTGGTGGAAGCCATGAATCGCATGGTGAGCAAGCTGGAAGTGCTGTTTAATGAAAAGGTGATTTTGACTGAAGAATTACGAAGACAGTCGGTTAAAGACTCCCTGACTGGCATTCTTAATCGACGGGCTTTTGATGACAGATTGTCCAGTGAACTGATCAGTAAAGAAAGAGGAGAATCCGGAGGCAGCCTGTTGTTGCTTCAGATCAGCGGTCTGGATGATTATAACCGGCAGCATGGCAGAACCGAGGCAGATCGGTTACTGGTGGATATGGCTCGTCATCTCTGTAACCCCATTCAGCGCTGGCAGGAATCGTTTGCCGGTCGACGAAGTGGTTCTGAATTTGCGGTCTTTGTGCCTGCCTGTGATCTGGAACAGGCGCGACAGGTGGCCGAAGCCTGTTTTCGCTCCATCGCTTCACTGCCTTTTTTTTCCAGCGATGAAGGTGAGAAGAGCCTGCATCTGGCGATGGTGACGCATCTTGGTCGAATCGATCAGGATGAACTATTGCATCAGGCCGATCAGTTACTGAGGAGTGTTCAGCACCACGGTGGTAATAACTGGCAGGTACGGGAAGTCGACGTACAGGACGGCCAGCCTTACAGCCAATGGAGTGAAGGCCATTGGCAGGAATCACTCAGACAGGTGCTGAAAGCTCAGGAAGTCGAGCTGTTTGCTCAGCCTGTGTTGGACTTTAAAGGGAACCTTATATTTCGGGAAGTCTTTACCCGTTTGAGGTTGTTGGGTGAACTGGCTTCTGCCGAGGCTTTTTTACCGATGGTGGAACGCTTTGATCTCCATGCTGATTTTGACAAGGTGGTCATTGAAGTTTTGCTGGTTAAAATGAGGAACGATCATCTGGACGAACGTTACTGCCTGAACCTTTCTCCCCGCTCGTTGCTCAACAAAGAGTTCTATAGCTGGTTCCTGTCGACACTTCGGGCGGTACCGGAGTTATGCAGCCGCTTGATTCTGGAAATTCCGGAAAGAACCCTGCTATTGGCGGGGGATAGATTGTCGGACATTATCAACGAACTGATGGCCACGGGCTGTCGTTTTTCTGTGGATCATTTTGGTATTGCCAGCCGTACTTTATCTTGCCTCCATTTATTGAACCTTGAATACATCAAAATAGATGGCAGCTTTGTACGGGGCATTGCTGAAAACCAGGGTAACCGTTTCTATATTCGCACATTGGCCATGCTGGCCAGCAGCAGGGATATTCAGCTTCTGGCACAGGATGTAGAAGATGAGAAAGACTGGTTGAAACTCAAGGATCTGGGCGTTCAGGGTGGTCAGGGATTCTATTTGGGTCGTCCTGAGCGTTTATGATTTTGATCAAATCAATCTAGGATTTATGCAGAAGTTTACTCGAGATGGCTTTTAATGCCTTTCAAATCATCGAAGCTAATCTCTCTCTGACGGATGAAGATCCATTCTTTGGAGGTAGAAGCTTTGAACGACAGGGGTTTGATCATCACTGAGAGAGACCAGCTTAAGCTTGAGAGCCTGCTCCTGATTATCGTGAATCACTTTTACAGCTGAGCCCCAATCGTCGTTAATGGAGTAATAATTATCAAGGTGATGCCGTGTGAGGTGTATACAAGGGTGTTGGTTGCTGATTTTGTCTACTTCAAGTTGATGACCACAATAGCTGAGTCCAATCTGAAGTAATTGAGAGAAGCTGAGTTTCAGTGTACTCATCATCTCCGGATGACTATTGTACAAATTAAACATTTCATTGAAGTAAAACTTAAAAGAGTTGGCTGTTTCAATCTTGAAGGGGCGTAATTCTTTAGGTGTCATATGACATGACTCATTTCTTGAAGGCTTTCTAAGACAATGCTCATACTCAAAAGGGGAGTGGCTGTAGAGGAAGGCGAAGTAACTGGGACTGTGCGTGTGGTATTTGAGAAAATCGTCGACTAATTTCGCTTTCCTTTGCTGCTTGGTATCCATGAAGTGCTTTTTAGTTTTATTGATAACGCTGGTAGAAAAGTTGGTTTTAGTATCAATGCACGATCGATCTTCCATAGAATCCTTCATGAGGACTCTGAACATCAGCCATTTAACTTCGGAGTGTAACAGCCTGTTTGCTTCCCTCTCACTTCTAATCTCTTCTGTTGCTACTTCTATATTAAACAGCCCTGTAAAAAACTGAACGGTGAACAAAATGCATGTGTAAGCTGAAATGGCTAATGTAAACGAGCAGCATTGACGGGGGCTCCATAGGTGTTCGAGGAAAGCAGCAATACAAGGCTCAGAACACTGACTCTGGAAACACTGGCAACAGATCTTATCAACATCGCTTACGAACCAGATATTGAATTTAAACCTACATTCTAGAAATGGATATCTATAGGTTCTATGCGGCATGTACCTATTTGCTCTCAAAACGATTCGGCAGTGGATTCAGGATTTCTTGATTGGCATATGAGCTGTGTCTTTAATACCCACCCTGAATAGAGGATAATGATAAAGACTCAGATTGGGGCAATGAGGAATCTATGGCTCTGGAAAAGATAAAAGAGCGTGTGTCTTCGGTCACTGAAGGTATCACGGACACCCTAAGGGGCAGTAAGCTCGTAGGCAAGGGTATTGCAGTTGCTGCCGGTGTCGTAGTGATTGGCCTGACCGCCTTGGGCATGTACTGGAGCAGCGAGCCGGATACTTTTTCAGTGAAAGCCAATGCTGATCAGGTTGCACAGGCTAATGGGCAGGAAGTAGTGGTCGGCTACACGACAACGGCTGCACTTTATCGCCTGGCCGATACCCTGCTGAACAAGCCTGGTGGCTATATCCGTAATGATATTGGGCCTCCCGGAGTGTTCATGGACAACATGCCTAATTGGGAGCTGGGTGTGTTGATTCAGGTGCGTGATATGGCGCGCTCCCTTCGTAAAGATTTAAGCCGCTCACAGTCCCAGTCCCAGGAAGATCGTGATCTGGCTATTGCCGAACCCCAGTTTAACTTTGATTCAAAGAGCTGGATTCTGCCTTCCAGTGAAAAAGAATATCAGCGCGGTATCGACAAGCTTGAAAACTATATGCGTCGTCTGCCTGATAAACAGGATCGTGCCCAGTTTTATGCACGGGCGGATAACCTGACTCGATGGCTGACCGATGTTGAAACCCGTCTGGGCAGTTTGTCCCAGAGGTTGAGTGCCAGTGTAGGCAAACCTCGCATCAATACCGACCTGGCCGGTGACGCAGAGGCCTCACAGTCCACAGAAGCCGAAACGCTGGTGGAAGTGAGAACGCCCTGGACCAAGATTGATGATGTTTTCTACGAAGCTCGCGGGGCGTCCTGGGCACTGATTCATCTGATGAAAGCGATTGAAGTGGACTTTGCCGATGTTCTGGATAAAAAGAACGCTACCATCAGTCTGAAGCAGATTATCCGCGAACTGGAAGCCACCCAGGAAACCGTTTGGAGTCCGTTCATTCTTAATGGCGATGGATTTGGCATACTGGCCAACCATTCTCTGGTAATGGCTAATTATATTTCTCGCGCAAATGCCGCAATCATTGATCTTCGCCGCCTGCTGGAGCAGGGCTAGGAGGCTGACCGAGAATAGCGTCCGAGCATAAAATTCAGTGGAAAAGATGGCCATTCTTTCTGGATTTTAGGCCGGGCTGTCTATACCCATTGGATTTCAAGATGCTACTAGGCGTCAAGTTCGTGAAGCCCCAGGAGCCTACAATTAGTAGGTGACTGGGGTGAGCGAACGCTGACAACAACGTAGCAACTTGAAAGGCGATGGGTATATTCTCGGTCGGCCTCTTAGGATCGGAAATCTTGTTTATAAACGGCCTTCCTTTTGAAGGCCGTTATTGTATGTGCTGGATGGTATGGAAAATTTAAATCAGCAAATCGATTTTATTATGGAGCTGGACCGTCTGAAGGCAGTCCAGCGCCGGTGTCGGATCAAATGTGATGACAACCGCTTCGAGAACAGTGCCGAACACAGTTGGCATATTGCTCTGATGGCCCAGGTGTTATCAGCCTACGCCGATGAGCCTGTGAATCTGCAACGGGTGGTAACCATGCTGTTGATCCACGACATTGTGGAAATTGACGCAGGCGATACCTTCGCCTTTGATACTGCAGGTCAGGAAAGTACGGTGGGTGTCGAAGCCGAAGCGGCAGATCGTATCTTCGGATTGTTGCCAGAAGAGCAGGCACAAAGTTACCGCACCCTCTGGCAGGAGTTTGAAGATGCTGAAACGGCTGATGGCCGCTTTGCCAAGGCTATGGATCGTATGCTGCCTCTTTTACAGAACTGCAGGAATGAGGGCGGAAGCTGGGCTGAGCACAGTGTCAGACGCTCTCAGGTCATCAACCGAAACGAATATCTCAAAGGGCTGACCCCCAGGCTTTGGGAATATGCTCTGAGTGAGATTGATCAAGCCACAGATAAAGGCTGGCTGATAAGAGATTGAGGTGTGAAATGAGCAATAAGCTTGTTTATTCGACCGATCTGGGTCGTATCAAGGAAGAAAAGGCCAAAGAGGATACAGTGGGTGATGGCAACGTTCGCGTCCGTCCGGAAAAGAAGGGTCGTGGAGGCAAGGTGGTGACTGTGATCAGCGGACTGCCATTGACAGGTAACGATCTCAAAGCCTATGCCAAAACATTGAAGAAGCGCTGTGGTGGCGGTGGTGCTGTTAAGGATGGCACTATTGAGCTGCAGGGAGATCATGTAGATGTCATGGTCGATGTGCTCAAAAAAGCCGGATACGACGCCAAACGTTCTGGTGGATAACGGTCACTGAGAACTCCGCCGGATACTGCTCCTGTATCCGGCAAAATAAACTTACCTTTTAAATGAAAAACTTCAAAGCTTGGCCGGGCTCTCTGCTTCCGTTCAGCTTCCTGTTTCCCTGAAGCTTCTCTATGCCATCCCGTGATGAAAATTAGTCATCTTAATTTGTATATTTTGTATACACTGGATAGATATTGTCTTTCATTTTAGAGACGGGTATCGGGCTTTAGTACTTTGGTGCTAATAGCTCGCAGCGATCCGGAAAAAATATAACGTAAGGGAAGTGTGTCTAAGAGAATCTTTCATCTTTATGGGTGAAATTTTCACCGTATAAACAGCCATGAGCTAAGGAAAATATTTTGTGTCATCCTCAAATAAAAAAAGACATAGCAAAATGTTTTTCACGGTATTAAAAGGTAAATGTGAATGAGCCATGAAAACACCGTGTATGAGAGACCATTAGAAGACGTTCCACAGTTTACTTCCCGGCTGGGTTTTTATCTTGCTGCGGTGGGCTCAGCGGTGGGTATCGGTAATATCTGGGGGTTCCCTACCCAGACAGCCGATAACGGTGGCGCTGCATTTGTTCTCATCTACCTTTGCTTCTCTTTCCTGCTAGCCTGGCCAATGCTGGTGGCAGAGCTCGTGATTGGTCGGTATGGTCGTTCCGATCCGGTCACTACGCTGGAAAATGTTAATAGCAGAGCGTTTTTCAGAGTACTAGGCAAACTGACCGGCTGGTGCTCGACCATCACGGTGCTTCTGATTTATACCTTCTACGCCATTATTGCCGGCTGGATTATCTGCTTCGGTCTGGCTCCTCTTGTTAAGCTGTTAGGGTTTCAGGAATTGGCGGTTCTTCTCACGTCGTTCAACGCATTGCCGACTATGGTGGCAGCCGGTGCTTTTATGGCATTGGTCGCTGCCATTGTCTCTGGCGGTGTGGCAAATGGCATCGAAAAATGGTGCAGCCGTTTGATGCCTATGCTGGTTTTTCTGATTCTGATTCTGATCGGTTTTACCCTGTCGCAAGAGGGTGCGCTTGATGGGCTGAAATACTTCATCTTGCCAGATTTCTCGAAAATATTGAGCAAAGATTTGTTGATCAGTGCTCTGGGGCAATCTTTCTTTTCCATGTCTCTGGGTGTTGGCATCATGGTGGTGTATGGCGCTTATTTGACCCGTGACAGTAATATTCCTGTTATGGCTGCCGGTGTTGCCGTGACCGATACACTGGTCGCGGTCATGGCCGGGCTATTAATCATTCCGGGCATGTTTGTTGCTCTGAATCACGGCATTGATATCTATACCGCAGAAGGCACCTTAAAAAGTGCAGACAAGTTGGTGTTCGATGTTCTTCCCCAGCTTTTCCTGCAGTTTGGCTCTATAGGAGTGCTGTTGTCTCTGGCTTTCTTTGTGCTGTTGACCATTACCGCCCTGACATCGGCGGTTTCCATTCTTGAAGTCCCTGTTGCAGTCTTTCAGAGAAGGCAGATCGCCCATAGAACTTCCAGTGCCTGGCTGATTTCCATTGCTACCTTTCTGTTCAGTGTTTGTGTCATGATCTGGTTTGATCCACTGTTTGACTTTGTGGTCAATCTGACGACCCGCTATGCTATGCCGCTGTTAAGTCTGGTTGTATGTGTTTATGCGGCCTGGATCTGGTCCAGGGATCAAAAACTGAAAGAATTACAGAAAGGGTGTCCGGAAATTGAGCACAGTTTCTTTTGGAAGGTATGGCCCTGGTATATTCGGTTTATCTGCCCAACAATGGTCATGATCCTGATCTTTTTTACTTTTTGATTTGAGTGTTCTCACGGAATGAAAATTTGGGTTGATGCTGACGCCTGCCCGGTGGTGATCAAGGAAATTCTATTCAGAGCCGCCGACCGAACAGAAACCCCCCTGACTCTGGTGGCGAATCAGCCCATCAGGGTGCCGGGATCCCGCTTTATAAAATCCATACAGGTTGCTTCTGGCTTTGATGTGGCGGACGATGAAATTGTGAAAAGAGCGGCGGCTGGGGAACTGGTTATTACCAATGATATTCCCTTGGCTGCGGAAGTCATCGAGAAGGGCTGTATTGCTCTCAGTACACGAGGCGAACTCTTCACGGAAGACAATATCAAGGCTCGTCTCAATATGCGTGACTTTCTGGATACCTTACGGTCTAGCGGTATTGAGTCTGGAGGTCCTCCCGCGTTGAGCCAGAGTGACCGCCAGCAGTTTGCCAACCAGCTGGACAAGTGGCTGGCAATGCTTCAGCGTTAAACCAACATCATAAATTTGCTCGAAGACAGTTTACAAAACTTTAGAAGCTGGGAGATTGATTTCTATCAATATCCATATGCGGTGGGATCTTTTTGGACCATTCTTTCTTTTTGTTTAGAGAGTGTGGTCCTCTTTTCTTCTGGCTTAGGATGGAGGGGTCGTCGGCTTTTGCCAGCATTTCCCAAGTGCCACAAATACTATCTTGAACGTACTGTGCTAAAACAGAGATACGTATGTTTGAATTAAAAGCCAGTAATGCTTGGCGATCACCAAGATACCATGCTTCCAGCTCCTCAATTGCAAATTCAAAATCAGCAGTGAAGTTATTTTCACACCAAGCCAGTAAACTGTTTAACTCTTCAGAAAGAATTTCCTGATTCTTGTCATCAAGATCCAGAAGAACAATTATAGCCCTATCTGTATTTGGTGCTTTGGAATATGCTCGCAGCTTTGCTGGTAGTTGATGTAATAGAGTTGTATTCCTTGGATCTGGGTGCTGGAGAGGGTTTTCAGGAAGCTTTCCGATACCTCTGTGTTTATGAATTCTCCAAGTATTTGGTTGTTCATATTCCCCAACAATTTTAGGCATCAGAATAGACAATGCAGTAAGCTCAGCTTGACCTTCAACTAGAATTTCAAAATGCATGCTTGGCTTCCTTACAAACGACTATCGATATGATCGCTGTACCAAAGGCTGCCAAGGGGTATTCCTTCCTCGACCATTGCAACCACTTCAGGATAGTTGGAAGCTCGAGTTAAAGTTGAAAAACCATCATGTTGTTTTTCAAGAATCCAGACTTCTTCAGGAGCTAGTGAGTCAACAAGATAGGGCTGGTGAGTTGTTACAAACAACTGGGAATCGCCTTTTTTGCCACTGGCACTTGCTCTAAACTCTTCTACCAAGGTGTCTAAAAGTTTATGGTATAGCCCGTTTTCTG
Source organism: Endozoicomonas sp. (assembly GCF_051008435.1). Taxonomy (GTDB): domain Bacteria; phylum Pseudomonadota; class Gammaproteobacteria; order Pseudomonadales; family Endozoicomonadaceae; genus Endozoicomonas_A. Next base: position 10,367 of record NZ_JBPCXO010000242.1, read on the forward strand.
GCTCTTCTATACAGATGAATGGAGCGGGATCTGGATCTTCCAGAAGTAGCATATAAGCAAAGAGTTTTAGTGAGCCATCAGAAATCTGTTGTGCATAAAAAGGTGTATCAAAACCTTCACTCCAGAATCGAAGTAGTAATCGACCGTCTGGAGAAGGTTCTGTATCAATATTCTGTATGCCTGGTATCTTGTCGGCAATTTCACTGAGAACATTTTTAAACTTTTTAGGATGCTCTCGTTCCATGAATTGCACAAAATTACCAAGATTATCGCCAATACGGTTCAGGTGTCTTTGAGGTCCAGCTCTGGGAATATCCCTGGCAGCGTCAGGTGTGAAATAAGATAAATACCAACCCTCTATAAATCTTCTGAATTTAGCAATTCTTGGATGATCCTTTAGGTTTCCAAGGGTGGCTACACCAAGCCTATGCGCTCCTTCAAGGTTTATCTGTTGAGTTTCATTTGTTTCTTCTTTTAGATAGTCGTCGGGTTTTTCACTCTCGGCAAGGGCTGTTCCAGACCAAACCTTACCAGATCCATTATTTAGTTCCAGAAAAGAGAATGGCCAGCCTGTTTTTTGGCCTCTACGTCTTTGTCTGAGTCGTTCGCTAGCAACTATAGGTCTTCCATGATGATCAGTACCAATAGATAGCTCATATGTGATAGGGCGTTCGTTTGAGGATTCTCTATAGTAGATTTCAAACTCAATATTATCTTCAGACCCTCCTGAGCGAAGGCGTTCAAATCCACCACGTCCATTTCTATGACATGCTTCATCAACGCCGAATGTCAGGCAATCGGCAAGAAAACCAAAAGCATCGAATAAAGAACTTTTACCAACACCATTTTTGCCTACTACGACAGTCAGAGGAGTAAGTGACTTACGTTGTCTATCCTGCCAAGTTTTTCCAAGAGTCACATCTCGTAATGATCTAAAATTACGGATTTTTATACCTTCAATAAGTGCCATAGGATATGAGCTCTAACTGTAGTGAGACATTTTTTTAGAATTCTACACGAATAGGATTGGATATATAGTTTCATGGAATTGAAACTGTATCTAATTTAAATCCCCCTCTTCAGAAACAAGCTATTTCGATCAGAAGGGAGTTTTGAAGTCGACTTTCAAGTGGAACTTAATAATTGATTGATCACATCGGGATCAGCCAGCGTACTCAAATCTCCCAGATTTTCTCTTTCTCCCTGAGCCAGCTTGCGCAGGATGCGTCGCATGATTTTGCCCGAACGAGTCTTAGGTAAAGCAGAGCAAGGGTGAATCGTATCCGGACGAGCGAAGGATCCGATTTCACTGGCAACCAGATTTGAAAGTGCCTGTTTAAGATCATCCGTGACATCAACTCCGTCCATAGGCGTTATAAAGGCATAGACACTTTCGCCCTTCACTCTGTGAGGGACTCCGACTACAGCGGCTTCGGCAATGGCTTCATGCAGCACCAGTGCGCTTTCTATTTCTGCTGTGCCCAGACGGTGACCTGCTACGTTAATCACATCATCCATTCTGCCTGTAATCTGGTAATAGCCGTTTTCATCCCTGCGGGCTCCATCTCCCGTAAAGTAATGACCGGGGTATTGGCTGAAGTAAGTGTCGATAATTCTCTGGTGATTGCCGTACACGGTACGGATCTGGCTCGGCCAGGAGCCGGTGATGACCAGACTGCCCTGACCGGGGCCGACAATTTCATTACCATCGTGATCCAGAATGGCAGGGCGGATACCCAGAAACGGCAGGGTGGCAAACCCGGGTTTGAGTGCTGTAGCACCGGGTAAAGGTGTAATCATAATGCCGCCCGTTTCCGTTTGCCACCAGGAATCTATCACCGGGCAGCGTTCCTCTCCCACACTCTGGTAATACCATTGCCAGGCTTCTGGATTAATGGGCTCGCCCACGGTTCCCAGAATTTTCAGGCTGGCGCGTGAAGTGCGTTTGACGTATTCATCACCCTTGGCCATCAAAGCTCGAATGGCCGTGGGTGCCGTGTAGAGAATATTTACCTGGTGCCGGTCTACAATTTCCCAGATTCTGGAAGCATCTGGCCAGAAGGGAACCCCTTCGTGCATGACCATGGTGGCCCCGATGGATAAAGGGCCATAGACAATATAGGAGTGGCCGGTAATCCAGCCTACATCGGCGCCGCACCAATAAATGTCGCCGTCGTGATAGTCAAAAACGTAATGGAAAGTGACGGTGGTATAAAGCAAATAGCCTGCAGTACTGTGCAATACTCCCTTGGGCTTTCCGGTAGAGCCAGAGGTGTAGAGAATAAACAGAGGGTCTTCAGATTCCATGACCTCCGGCTCACAGATGCTGGACTGGCTTGCCGTCAGTTCCCGATAAGAGATGTCCCGTCCTTCCTGCCAGTCGATATCCGCACCGGTTCTTTCGTAAACAACCACTGTGTTGACATCAGGGCACTCTTTCAGGGCTTCATCAGTGTTTTGCTTCAGGGGAATGTGTTTGCCACCCCGCACACCTTCATCCGCTGTGATGACTGCACGGCAATCACAGTCGAGTATTCGATCCCGGAGTGAATGAGGAGAGAAACCACCGAATACGACGGAGTGAACAGCACCAATACGTGCACAGGCGAGCATGGCATAAACCGCTTCAGGCACCATAGGCATGTAAATACACACCCTGTCACCTCGATTCACTCCCTGTGCCTTCAAGCCGTTTGCGAGCTTGCAGACTTCATCATGAATCTCCTGATAAGTGATTTTGCGTTGGAGGTCGGGTGTGTCTCCTTCCCAGATAATGGCAACCTGATCAGCACGGTCTTTAAGATGCCGGTCTATGCAGTTGAAACTGGCGTTCAGTTGTCCACCTTTGAACCAGCTTACTTCACAGTTTTTGAAATCACCTTCATAAATGGAATCCCAGGGGCGGTACCAGTCAAGGTACCGCTCTGCCTTATTCGCCCAGAACGCTTCCGGATTCTCCAAAGAATAGCGATACAGCTCGTGGTATTTTTCTTCGCTCATCCATGAGTCTTTAAAAGCCTCGGGAACCGGATAGATTGTTGCCTGGGTCATGGCATCTCACCTGCCTCATCGTTTGAAAAGTTCATCCAGTATAGAAGCAGGATTGTGTCTGGCAGGTTAAAAAATGAATCTGTTCCGGAGAGCGACAAAGCTGGCTGGCGGAATATGCGTACAACCAAGCTCTGCTATGGCAGAGCCTGATTGTTGAAGGTGAGGTTACCAGTTGATCAAGCTGCCAGGGTGGTTGATTGAGAAGACTTCTCTGTTGGCCAGATCATTGATGATGGTGGCGGAACGCCAGGCTGTCAGGCTCAATTGAGGCTCTGCAATACCATGGCTGTGCAAGCCTGCATTAACAGCATAAATACGCCTGTCTTGGGGACCGTCCCAGTCAATCTTGAAGCTGGAGGACATTGTGAAGCGATTGTATTTGTCCAGATTCAATCTGGACTGAATGGGTTCCAGGTAACGGGGCAGAACATTCTGAAAACCTGTACAAAGAATCACGATGTCGGCAGACAATATTTCATCGTCTGCCGACAGGGCGTTGGTCAGCTTGAGGTCGTAAAAACCACCTGAAGATTCAGACATGTCCGTCAGGGTTCGGTCGGGCAGAAGTTTCCAGTTCACCTGGTTCTGGTACAGGTATGTTCTGTCGTAGAGCTCACGGTAGAGCTCCAGCAAGTAGGCAGGCGTTATCCCGTCACTGGCCAGCTTCTGATATTGGACAATGGTTTCTTTTCTGTCTTCGGGCAGGGACAAAAAGCGGCTGACATATTCCGGTGTAAAATATTCATTGGTAAATGGACTTTCATCCAATGGTTCAAAGCTGGCCCGGCGGGAAACCCATTGAATCTGGTCTGCCTTACCCCATTTTTCACGCAGACAGTTTAAAAAGACCTCCGCACCTGTCTGACCCCCACCAATGACTGCAACCTTTCTGTTGCGAAGATCAGGCTGAAGGGTCATCAGCTCACTGGCATGAAAACAGTGCTGTCCCATTAATGGTTTTGCACAGTCAGGAACATAGGGTGCTTTACCTGTTCCCAGACAAAGATTACGTGCTTTTATTTTCTGCTTGTCAGAATGCAGTATGAAACTGTCGTCTTCAAAGCTGACTTCTCTGATTTCTGAATCAAACTGCAATGAGTTCAGATTGTCGGCAACCCAGCTCATGTATTCAACAAACTCGGCACGACTGATGACCATTTTTTCTGTGGCTAAAAAAGCATAAAACCGACCTTTCTCCACCAGAAATGACAAAAAAGACCAGCGACTGGTGGGCTGTACGGCGGTGACAAGATCCTTCAGGCAAGAGGTCTGCATATGGGCACCGGGCAGCATAAGTCCGGGGTGCCAGCCAAAGGATGACTTTTTGTCAAAGAAACGGGCCTGCAGCTCCGGAAGGCTGTCCAGCAGAGCGGCCAGGCTCAGATTAAACGGTCCGGAACCCAGTCCCGCCAGGTCCAGGGTTTCTGATTCATCGGAATAGTGCTTGAGTTTCATCATTCTTCCCTGAGTGTTGTGGCTAGAGGGTTTTTGAGCGGCGATCCCAGCTCTGGCAGAGGACGCTCGCTGGAGTCTCCATAACCGAGCTTGAAACGAACCCGGTTCAGGCAGACTCGGGCCATTTCCGGTGTGAACAGGTCAAAGAGTTTGAAACGTTCTTCCAGCTCTGGGTGATGATTCATATACGACTGAAGCTGTTCACCTAATAACTGATAAAAACGGTGTTCAGAAAAGCCCTTCTCAGCCAGACAGGCAGAAATGAAACGAAGAACAGTCACAAAGTGGCCCGTCTGCAGATCGTGGATAAGGTAAGCAGAAGGCAGACGAACCGTGACCGAACGGGCGTAATCGCTCAGACTATTGAGCTCAGGAAAGTCCTGGTCGACCAGTCTCAAGTCGCCCTGAAAATCTTTCAGTGCCACTCTGACCGGCTGATGGTTATCCAACACCAGAGTAATATTCTGGCCATGAGCCACCAGACCTACCCCGTATTTACAAAGCAGGTGATAAAGCGGGACCACCACCACATCAAAGAGTTTCGATAACCATTGTTCAGTAGTCAGCCCTGAGCGATGAATATACTCGCAGACCAGTGGGTAGCCATAGCCGTCTTTCTGAAACAGGGTAGAGATCAGAATGGCTTGTTCCGTTTCTTCTGTTTTAGCGTGGACACTCTGCCGCCAGATACAGCCTAGCATTTCGTGATAGCGGTATGGCGCATCTGCAATCTGTTCGAATTGAGGATTGGGGTAAAAAGCCCCGGCAGGCTCTTCCAGAATAATGGTTCTGCGACTGGCTAAAACAGAGTCAGACGCTGCAGTTTCAGACAGCCAGCGTGAAACCATGGGCCCGGCCTTGATAGTTCGACCGGGAATTCCCCGATAGCAGGAAGTATTCAGAATGGAGAGCGGAAGTTTGATATTCAACTGCTCAGGTCGTTTTTTATTAGACAGTGTTCGAAGAGACTGCTGGGGGAGCATGGGGTCACCATAACTGCCCAGGTGAACGATGTGTCCTGCTGCTATTTCAGCAGCAAACATGTTTACCAGACGATTATTCCATTGCCAGGGATGGACTGGCATAAGAAAAAAGCGGGAAGAGTCAATGTTGAGTTGACGACATACGTCGGTCAGCTGCTCTACTTCTTCACTGTTCAAAACAGCGTTGATCAGATCTTTTTCCTGAAGATCATCGGTCAGAGAGAGCTGACAGTTATCACGGTTAAGAGCAACCCATTCAAGCTGAATACCGGGGAGAAACTCGGTGGCGTAATCCTGATAGTCCTCTTTACCCCAGCCAAGGCGACCTTTGCTGACGGTGACTTTGGGGTGACCATCCAGATAACACTGTAATTCGTCATCTTCCAACTCAATCAGCTCGGCAGCACTTTTCTGGTGATAGTTTTCTTGCACCCTGAGCTCGGCCATCAGGGTATTGGCCAGTTCTTCCAGAAAATTAGCCAGGGTTGCAGAATCCAGCCCCAGTTCTTCCCTCGCATCTATGAAAAACTGACTGGCTTCCAGGGCAGAGTCACTCGGGCTGTTGAGATAGCTTCGGGCAATCGAAGCGGTATCCACCATGAGCTGATCCCAGATGGTTCTCCAAGCGTGAAAGCGATAGCTCACGCCACTTTTCAATTCAAGGATAAACAGTCCGTCACCCAGTTCTTTGGGCGCTATGGCTTCTTCCCAGCTCAGCTCACTGAGTGTTTTCGCCAGTAGTCGGCTGTTGGCTTTCTGCCAGACCCCAACTTGCTGATTAACGGGTAAAGCCCTAACAGCCTGATTCATAGCTGGATCTCCTGAAAGAAGTTCTCCCGGTAGCAATTCAGCAGTGCCGCGCGTTTATGTGGAAAATCAAATTCTTTAACAAAAGACCAGCCGGCAGGAGTGATAAGCTTCATCAGTCGTTTATTGTCAGCGCGGGGTTCTCCTACCAGACGCGTGGTTCTGGGGTCGTCCAGAAACAGAAAGTGAGAGATCGATTTTGTCCAGCTGCTGGAGAAACGCTTGCCAAGAAATTCCAGGTTACCTACCAGAAGGTGAAATCCACGATCCCAGGGCTGGCAATCGTAGTAAGGTGCAATTCGGTCTTCCAGAGCCCAATAAGCTTCAAAATATCCGAAAGGCTCTCCATTGAAACAACCCACCATTGGCCAGGTTCTTCGATCTTTTAATAACGACTGGAGATACGCTTTCAGTTCTTCCCGATTCTGTGCCATCTCCCAGAACTCTGCGACGCGAGGCTGATTCATCCATTCATGAAAGAGATCCAGGTCTTGATCCAGATTAATGGTTCTGAAGGAGATAGTGACGTCGTTCTGATAGTCATAGCGTTCATAGACAACGCCTTCAGGTTGTTCCTGACGAAGCGGGTGCACGACACCTTGATCGTTTTCAGTCCAGACTTCAGGAATCATCCGATCACCCTTCTGCCAGTGCCAGAGTGTTCGGTCCTGATATAAACCCGGGCGATAGCAGATGCCTTCGCGAGCGTTTTCTTTATGGCTGTGTATCAGCTGAGTGTTTTGAAGTCTTTGGGTCAGTGCTGGTTTAAACAGGATCTGAGTCAGATCTGGATTACGGGAAAACAGGTAATCCAAACTGGCGGCCATCAGATGCTTTGGCACGCTCTCAGGTAGATCGGACTCATTGGCCGCTGCAATTGAGGCTCCATCCTGATCGGAGAGCTTCAGCAACAGGGATTGATCGTTGTCTTGCACCACCAAGTCATGAGATGACAGCAATTGCAGAGAAGTTTCGCGGTTTAATGCCCCGGGCAGGTGAATCGTTGTTGTAGTCATTGCTCTTCCATAAGAGGGAGTCTGAATAGCCTTGAGCGAAGAAAAACATTTAGCGTCATCCTCAAATATGAAAACGGCATCGCAACATGTTTTTCACGGTATAAAATTGGTTTGGTGTTTTACTGGTCAGCCTGACTGAATTCCTGCAAGGGATTCCTCATGGAGTGATAGACGTCCATCGGGTCCTTCAAGGTGTTCTCATTGATGTTGCAGTAGGCACAGTAAAAGTTGCCTTTGGACCAGAGTTCTCTGCTGTCCAAAATGTAATCAAGGCAACTGGTATCGCGACGGCCCTGCTTTCTAAGGTTGTCCAGAAAACAGTACAGAGACGGCAGAAGTTCTTTTTCCGAGAGAATCTTGCTGGCCCCCAGAGCACTGATGACGCCAAAGGTGGAGTTAATCAGCAGATAGTACGTGAACAGGCGGTTGCCCAGTTGCTCACTGACGTGGTGCTCTTTTTCTTCGTCTGCCTGGGGCAGGTGTTCTTTCAGAAGTTCTCTGGCAAGCTGACTGTAGCCAGTGCCCTGACAATCTCTGAAGTAGACTTTTTCAGGGTAGCCCTGAGGCATTCTGATGAGCAGGTTTTGTTGATGAGCACCAAACAGCAGGCCAAAATCAGATTGCCCCACCATTAGGGGTTCTAAAACCTTGGAAAGGTATTTTCCAAACCATTTTTGGGCTATAGCTTCTGGCTCAGCTTTTTCCCTGGCAGCCAGTTCCCTGATTAAGTTCACCAGTCTGGACTCACCCACCGGGTTGTCCTGGGTAAGACTGGCTAGTAATTCGGTACAGTTGTTTATACTCGATTCTGCAGTTTTTAGCGTTTGACGAAGGAAGATTCTTGTGGACTGCGGAACCAGTCTACTACTGTGACTCTTGTGCCAAGCCTGGCGAGGTACAATCAACATCACAGCAGCAGGCTGGCAG
>NZ_JBPCXO010000243.1:0-23932 GCF_051008435.1 Endozoicomonas sp.
GCGGTGGCGCTCCTATAGAAGTCATCAAACAGTACGTTCAGCAGCAGAGAACACCGCATTAGTCGGCTATCGCCGACGAGCTTACATCCCCGCACTCAAAGTACGGAGTTTTACGCTCAACCGATAAGGAACGGCTTTATCCAGCTGAATTTCCAATGTGTGGTCATTAATCGCCCTAATGCCCAGTTTTTCCGGTGGCAGATCTCCGGAAATGACTTTATGAACGTTTTTCATGTGCAGATCTTTCAGGGACTGTGATCGCACCATGGCATTTTCGGGGTTGGTGCAATAACGCAAGGCAAAGACAAAGTCATGGGCAGTCAATGCATCACCATTACTCCACTTAAGCCCCTTGTGAAGCTGGAAGGTAAATATCAGACCATCTTCTGATTCGGTCCAGCTTTCTGCCTGTGCTGGCAGAATCTGATAGTTCTTGTCCATATAGGTCAGCCCTTCAAAAAGGCTGGAGATCACAGTGGAGTCGGATGTGGTTTCGTAATTAAACGGGTTCAATGTTCCCGGTTCACTACCGTTACCAAACACCAGAGGTTTGGCGATAGTGTTGAATGACAGAGTTGTCAGGAGAAAGAGTACCCACCACGGAAAACGGAGCAATCTATTCATAGTCAGGCCACTTAATTGTTTATTGTTTTTATCTTTGTTGTCTATTTCCCTGAAAATACTCAGAGTATTATCAAAATAGCATGTATTTTTGCCATGTTGTCCCTTGCCTTGGCAAGGCATTACGCCATCTCTTGTGCAGGGAGTCATAAGCAGTGATCAACAAACCAGAGTCATCCTGTCATGCTCTGTCTGTACTTAGCTTTACGCATACCGCTATTTAAATTCGAGAGATTGCCCATATAGTGTCTTTATAATGTCTTTTAATGGCACTTGGAATTCATCAGGAATTATTCATGACTACAGATACCCATTTTGACTACCTGGTCATTGGTGGTGGCAGCGGCGGCATCGGCACTGCCAACCGTGCTGCCATGCACGGCGCAAAAGTCGGCCTTATTGAAGCCAAGCACCTCGGCGGTACCTGTGTAAACGTTGGCTGTGTACCAAAGAAAGCCATGTGGTTTGCAGGACAGATTTCCGACGCCATCCAGTATGGCCCGGACTACGGCTTTGACCTGGACCGAGAGGAAATCCTGAAGAACTTCAGCTGGAGTAAACTGGTCGAAAGCCGTGAAGCTTACATCAGCCGTATTCACCAGTCCTATGATCGTGTGCTGGGTAACAACAAGGTAACCGTCATAAAAGGTTACGGACGCTTTGTGGATGCCAAAACCGTTGAAGTGGACGGTGTTCATTACACTGCAGATCACATTACCATCGCTACCGGTGGTGAGCCTGCTGTTCCATCGATTCCCGGTGCCGAATACGGCATTGACTCAAACGGCTTCTTTGAACTGACCGAACGCCCTGAGCGCGTTGCCGTTCTGGGTGCAGGATACATTGCCGTTGAACTGGCTGGCGTACTGCATGCCCTGGGCAGCGAAACCCACCTGCTGGTTCGCAAACACAAGCCTCTGCGCAACTTCGACGACATGCTTTCCGATACTCTGGTTGAGATCATGGAAGCCGAAGGCCCGACTCTTCACACGCACTCAGTGCCTAAAGAGATCACTAAAGAAAGCGACGGCAGCCTGACTATCCATCTGGAAAATGGCAACAGCCTGACGGTTGATACCGTTATCTGGGCGGCAGGTCGTAAACCACATACCTATTCCATCAATTTGGAAGCAGCAGGTGTAGAAACCAACGAGCGTGGCTATATTCCTGTGGATAAATTCCAGAACACGAATGTTTCGGGTATTTATGCGGTAGGTGACAACATTGGCAAGATTGAACTGACCCCTGTCGCTGTAGCCGCTGGTCGTCGTCTGTCAGAAAGACTGTTTAACAACAAACCAGAAGAGCACCTGAACTACGACAATGTCGCAACGGTCGTCTTCAGTCACCCCACCATTGGCACCGTAGGTCTGAGTGAAAACGAAGCCATCGAGCGTCATGGCGAGGAAAACGTTAAGGTTTACACCAGTGGCTTTACTGCCATGTACAGCGCTCTCACCAGCCATCGCCAGCCAAGCCGAATGAAGCTGATTACGGTGGGTGAAGAAGAGAAGATTGTTGGTATCCATTGCATCGGACACGGTTCTGACGAAATGCTGCAGGGTTTTGCCGTCGCTCTGAAGATGGGCGCCACCAAGGCGGACTTTGATAACACGGTAGCTATTCATCCGACCTCTTCGGAAGAGTTTGTTACCATGAGGTAATTACTCGCTGGAGGAGGGCTCCTCCTCCAGTTCTTTTCCTGTTTTAAACTCAACAGCCGGTCGCTCTGCATTTTCCAATCTCGATTCCAGACGAATCACACTGTAAACATCATCCTGACTGAAGGCAGTGGGTAGCCATTCTTTCATGGCCGGGTATTGATCTGCATAGAAGACAGCAGGCACCCAGGCATCTACCAGCAGACAATCTTCTCCCCATTCTTCCTGAGCTTTCAGGCTACTTCCCTTCTCTCGATTCATCACCACATAAGCATGGCTGTAACTTTTATCCTTAGAACTGGAGAACTGATGGATCAACTCCAGTGGAAACTGCCCATTTCGGTAAAGAGTGAGGAAGGAGGTTTCAGCCAGCGCAGAACAGTTTCCGTACGGGCAAAGCTTATTCAACTGCTCCGTCATAAAAATCTTTCTCAATCGAGCCGAAGCCGGTATCTGGTATTGATCACACTGGAAATGATCCCTTAGCCAGGCAACGTACTTGCTGACAAAAATCTCCCTTTTCCTGAACAGCTGCCACTCTTCAAACTCCAGATAGCGACCAAAGTTATCCTTTATATCTGGCAGTTTCAGTTTTTCTGACTCAGCCGGAGCCTCAAGGGTACTGATCTGATGCAGATTGCTACTGGCAATGATCTGTTTTCTGGCATCAGCAACAGCGGACAAAGCCAGATCAAAGGGCTTAATTCGTTCGGCACTCTCTGATTTGAAGCGAAGATCGGGTAACAACAGTGGAGCTCGTACTCGGGTGACTCCCCTGCCCTGACACAGGCTGGATGAGGTTTTTGATAGAGAGATGGGTAAGGAACGGATGCCAGCCCGAATCCCTGAGACTGCATTGAGCATTTTGATCTTCCTGAATGCCAAAACAGGTTAGATCAAAAACTCAGGAAAAGGTTCCAGCTAACGGCTTCTTAGCAGCCGTCCTATAACAGCCCCAGGTGAAATCAGGCTGTGCTATCTTGATATTCTTCGCTCTATAAAGGTCAACCGGCCATGACCCTGTTAAAAAGCATAATCCGGCTCTCAAATGCTTCCGTGCAGCTGTGTTTTCTAGTGGCTGCGCTGCAGTTTATGGCATTTTTACCGGTGGTTCAGGCCGCAGAAATTCCAAAAGGTGTAAAGCTGTCTGAGCATCAAACACTTAAGCGTGCATTGAGAGGCGATCCTGAATCCCTGGATCCTCACCTGGCTATCGGAATCCCTGAAGATCATGTGACCCGGGAATTGTTTGAAGGTTTGGTTACCCAGGATCTGCAGGGCAATATTATTCCGGGTCAGGCAGAATCATGGGAAACCTCCCGGGATGGTACTGTCTGGACCTTTACCCTGCGTAAAGGCCTGCGCTGGTCGGATGGAAAACCACTGACGGCAGAAGACTTTGAGTACAGTTTTAAACGACTGGCCAACCCTGAAACAGCGTCTCCCTATGCCTGGTACCTGGCCGCTATGGGTGTCAAAAATGCCGATGAAATCACCAAGGGTAAAAAACCGGCTTCCACTCTTGGCGTTAAAGCCGGCCCGGGAAATACTCTGACTCTGGAACTGAATCAGTCAGCTCCTTACCTGCTCGCAATGCTGACCCATCGCTCCATGAACCCTGTGCCTCGATCTGCAATCGAAGCTCATGGCCGAGATTGGGTAACCCCTGGCAAGATTGTGAACAACGGGCCCTTCAACCTGGTTAAACGAATCATTCGGGAACAGATCGTATTAAACCAGAACTCCAATTACTGGAATCATAAAAACACCGTTTTGACCGAAATCACTTTCCTTCCTATAGAGTCTGAAACTGTTGCTCTCAACAGATACCGTGCCGGTGAACTGGACATGGTCTCCAGTGTTCCCACCACTCATTTTAAAAAACTGACCAACGAGATGCCTGAGCAACTCAAAACCAGTTCAAGCCTCGCTACTTACTATCTGACTTTTAATACCCAGGAAAAACCATTTGACGACGTCAGGGTAAGAAAAGCCCTGTCCTATGTTCTGCAAAGGGAAAAAATTACCGACAATATTCTGGGACAGGGGCAAAAGACCGCGTATACCTTTACGCCTGAAACGGTAACGGGTTTCATTGCACCAGCACCGGACTACAAGAAAATGTCTCCGCAGGAAAGACTGGCTGCAGCCAACAAACTGTTGCGGGAAGCAGGTTACAGCAAAGATAAACCACTGACGTTTACCTACATCTACAACGCCACAGACAGCAATAAGCATATTGCTGTCGCCATTCAGGAAATGTGGCAGAAGCAACTGCCAGTCAAGGCTGAACTTGAAAGTCTTGAGTGGTCGACCTACTTACAAAGAAAGCTGGATGGACAATACCAGGTAGCCAGGGCTTTATGGGGTGGCGACTATGATGATGCCATCACAATGCTCGATGTCCATACGCCTGAACATGGCAACAACAGCAGTTTCTATAACAGCGAACGCTACAACCAGTTACTTGATCAGGCACGCCAGACACTGAACCGGGAAGAGCGGAACCGTATTTACGCAGAAGCAGAACTGGTTCTGGCTTCCGATATGCCCATTGCTCCGGTTTACTGGAATAGCCTGAACTATCTAATCAAACCCGATCTTCGGGGCGTCAGCTATTACAATCCGGAAGGGCGCATTTACGGCCGCGAAATTTATCGCATAGAGCAATAATCTGGAACATCCCGTCGGAAACCATCAGCGGGTTTCTGACGGGAACAGCCGGCAGAAAATTTGTCCATGACTTTTCATCAGGAATTCAAACATCGGATTCTGTTTCCCTTTCAATTCGGCTTGATTAGTCAGCTTTAAGGCTCACACCCGAAACATTAATTACCAAATATTCACAACAATAAGCAAAAAAACCACTTTTCATAAGAAAAACACTTCTCAGAGAAAAAAGACCATATCACTAAAAACACATAGTCGTGTACTATAAAATAGCATCAGAAACCATCAATAAACTATTGTTTTTATTGAATTAAATAAAAGCCTCTAAAACCAGAAGTTTTCCTGAACACTGGCCACCAGCCTCATAAAAAAACACCACTATTCACGAAATAAATAGCAAAGATAAAAATAACAGGATTGTCACAAACATTAACAAATCACAGAATGCAGTCACCGAGTCGGCAAGACTCCAACAATAAAAGCCGGTCATCAAACTCATGTTGATGACGTCGCGAAAACGGAAGGACTGATCATGTCAAAGTACCTGAATGATATTGACGCAATCGCTTCACTTAAGGCTGCTCAGGGTTCTTCCTGGGAAGCGATCAATCCTGAATACGCCGCTCGCATGAAAGCGCAGAATCGCTTCAAGACCGGTCTGGATATTGCGCGCTACACCGCCAAAATCATGCGCGAAGACATGGCTGCTTACGACGCCGATACCACACAATACACCCAGTCTCTGGGCTGCTGGCACGGATTCATTGGTCAGCAGAAGATGATTTCCATCAAGAAACACTTCAACAGCACTGACCGCCGCTACCTGTACCTGTCAGGCTGGATGGTTGCCGCACTGCGCTCCGAGTTTGGCCCACTGCCTGATCAGTCCATGCACGAGAAAACATCTGTAGCAGGCCTGATTGAAGAACTGTACACCTTCCTGCGCCAGGCGGATGCCCGCGAACTGGGCGGCATGTTCCGTGAACTGGATGCTGTCCGCAAGGCGGGTGATACCGCTCAAGAAAAAGAACTCAAAAGTCAGATTGAAAACCACACAACACACATTGTGCCAATCATTGCTGACATTGATGCTGGCTTCGGTAACGCAGAAGCGACTTACCTGCTCGCCAAGAAGATGATTGAAGCCGGTGCCTGCTGCATACAGCTGGAAAACCAGGTATCTGACGAGAAACAATGCGGCCATCAGGATGGCAAGGTAACCGTTCCTCACGAAGACTTTCTGGCCAAGATCCGCGCTGTTCGTTATGCCTTCCTGGAACTGGGCGTTGATGACGGTGTTATCGTAGCTCGTACCGACTCTCTGGGAGCTGGCCTGACCAAACAGCTGGCTGTAACCCAAACTCCGGGTGACCTGGGTGACCAGTACAACAGCTTCCTGGATGTTGAAGAAGTGTCTCCAGCAAATATGAAGAACGGCGATGTTCTGATCAACCGTAATGGCAACCTGGTTCGACCCAAGCGCCTGCCTAGCAACCTGTTCCAGTTCCGTCAGGATACCGGTATTGATCGTGTTGTTCTGGACTGCATCACTTCTCTGCAAAACGGCGCAGATCTGCTGTGGATTGAGACTGAAAAGCCCCATGTTGGCCAGATTGCCGAGATGGTTAACAAGATTCGTGAAACCTGCCCGAACGCCAAGCTGGTTTACAACAATTCACCCTCCTTCAACTGGACTCTGAATTTCCGCCAGCAAGTGTTCGATGCCTGGAAAGAAGAAGGCCGCGACCTGTCAGCCTACGATAGAGATGGCTTGATGAGTGCTGAGTACGATGAAACAGAACTGGCTCAAACCGCTGACGACAAGATTCGTACATTCCAGGCCGACGCTGCGCGTGAAGCCGGTATCTTCCACCACCTGATCACCTTGCCAACGTATCATACGGCGGCACTGTCCACTGATAATCTGGCCAAAGATTACTTCGGTGACCAGGGAATGCTGGGCTACGTAGCCGGTGTTCAGCGTAAAGAGATTCGCCAGAGTATCGCCTGCGTTAAGCATCAAAACATGGCTGGTTCTGATATGGGTGATGATCATAAAGAATACTTCTCTGGCGATGCCGCTCTTAAAGCAGCTGGCGAAGACAACACCATGAACCAGTTCGGTTAAAGTTCGCCTCCCCCGCGTGACAGCATTTTGCCTGCCGTCTTTTCTGCAAAGAATTGAGGCGAAACAGCCATGAGCTAAAAGAACTGCTCACGCACCATTGCAGGGCGGTAAATCACCGCCCTAACTCATTCTGACTAAGCAAAGCCCCGATTCATTGAGTAGACTTAGGATCGACTCAAGCCGGATAGTGCCTGTACGCCTAAAACTCTGAAATCAAACCTTAACATAACTTACCAAACAGTCACTTATCACAAGCCCTCATATCCGACACTTTATTCATTGTTTAGAATAAATACCCAAAATATTTCATTCTAGAACCATTCACAACAATCCTCATATATTTACAGAGAACCAAACATGCCAATATGTATAAACCGAAAACTAAAAATATTTGCACACGTAATCCATACTGCCTAGGTAGTTAATTACCCTTTTAACTTAAAATCACATACTATACGTGATCAGCACTCAAGCCAGAGTGTCTCTCAGGGACGAAGTTCGGATTGAACCGAATATCAAAGGCTCACGTAAACGCCTGTAGCCAATGAAAAGCAGGACAGAGCCAGAGTAAGCACAGTGTTCTGACAAGCGTTGACTGCCGTCAGCCTTGAGCCACTGTCGTGCTTCATCCTGGTGCGATGAAAACGACAACGACAGCCAAGAGCCGGTAATGCAAATGCACAGCCTCTGGTCGACAGCCTGCGTTTGTCAGAACATTTTATATCTACACTAGGTGACCGATATGCGGATAGGGATCCCTGGAGAGATTCAGGACAACGAAAACCGGGTAGCCGCTACGCCTGATACGGTAAGCAAGCTACAAAAGCTCGGTTATGACATTATCATTGAGAGCGGAGCTGGCGCTAAAGCCAGTTTTGATGATGCGGCCTTTCAAGAGGCTGGCGCTCAAATCGCAGAACGCTCAGACGTCTGGGATTCCGATATTGTCTTGAAGGTGAATGCACCAACAGACGACGAAATCGCATTACTTAAAGATGGCTCTACCCTGGCCAGCTTTATCTGGCCTGGCCAGAACGAAGAGCTTATGAATAAGCTCAGTCAGCGAAATATCAATGTGCTGGCTTTGGATAGCGTACCCCGCCTGTCCCGTTCCCAATCTCTGGATGCCTTGAGCTCTATGGCCAACATCGGTGGATACCGTGCGGTTGTTGAGGCTTCTCACCACTTTGGTCGCTTCTTTAATGGCCAGATCACTGCTGCCGGTAAAATACCACCCGCTAAAGTGATGGTGATTGGTGCTGGTGTTGCCGGTCTTGCTGCTCTTGGCGCAGCTGGCAGCATGGGCGCTATTGTTCGTGCCTTTGATACTCGACCTGAAGTGAAAGAACAGGTTGAGAGCATGGGAGCTGAGTTCCTTGAGCTGGACTTTTCATCAAGCAAGGAAGAAGAACAGGACTCTTCCGATGGTTATGCCAAGGAAATGAGCCAGGCCTTCATCGATGCTGAGATGGCACTGTTTATGGAACAGGCCAAAGAAGTCGACATTATTATTACGACTGCTTTGATTCCTGGTAGGCCTGCACCAAAGCTGATTCTTGAAGACATGGTTAAAGCCATGAAGCCTGGCAGTGTCATTGTTGACCTGGCGGCTCAGACTGGTGGCAACTGCGAGTGTACCGAAAAGGATAAAGTCGTCGTTAAACACGGTGTCACCGTGATCGGTTACACCGATCTGCCTAGTCGTCTACCCACTCAATCCTCTCAGCTCTATGGCACCAACCTGGTCAACATGCTGAAGCTGATGACGCCAGAGAAAGACGGCAACCTGGTCATCGACTTTGAAGATGAAGTGGTTCGTGGTCTGACGGTTGTTAAAGAAGGCAACATTACCTGGCCGCCACCGCCTGTAAAAGTCAGTGCTGCGCCTGCCGCGAAACCGGCACCGGCAGTAGTGGCTAAAGAAGAGAAACCTGCTCGCCCATGGGTTAAACCTGTGCTTATGGCCGTAGGGGCGTTGCTCTTTGGATTTGTTGCTAACTCGGCACCCGCTAGTTTCCTGGAACATTTCACGGTCTTCGTACTCTCCTCTATTGTGGGTTATTACGTTATCTGGAATGTGAAGTCAGCACTTCATACGCCGCTTATGAGTGTCACCAATGCCATCAGTGGCATCATCGTCATCGGTGCACTGACACAGATGCACAGCGACAATAATATTATTCTTGCACTGTCGGGTATTGCCTTGGTCGTAGCCATGATCAATATCGTTGGTGGCTTCGCTGTAACCCAGCGGATGCTGAAAATGTTTATTCGCGACAATTAAGAGCGCTTGGGAGTTACAGGAATGTCACAAGGATTATTAGTATCCGCCTACCTGATAGCAGCGCTGCTGTTTGTCATGAGCCTGGCGGGCCTGAGTCGTCAGGAATCGGCCAAAACCGGTAGCCTCTACGGCATGGTCGGAATGGTGATCGCTGTTTTAGCCACACTGGGTCATGCCCACGTGGAAGGCTTCACTATGGTCACTATCCTGATGATAGTCGGTGCAGGTATTGGTCTTTTCCTGGCCAAAAAAGTTGAAATGACCGAGATGCCTCAGCTGGTCGCCGTCCTCAATGGCTTTGGTGGTCTGGCAGCGGTACTGATCGGTTTTTCCAGTGCTATTGAAGCGTCTGAGTCACTGGCCAACGCAGCTGCAAATCTACTGTCGTCTACAGAAAGAATGATTCACAGCATTGAAATCTTCATTGGAATCATTATTGGTGCCATCACATTCAGTGGTTCGATTGTTGCCTGCCTGAAGCTTCATGGAAAGATCAACAGTCGCCCAGCCTCTCTGCCAGGCGGACACTGGGCTAACCTGGCCGTGATTGGTCTGGCGATTATCATGGGTATTGTCTATGTGCAACAAGACAGTATTCTGGCGCTGATCATCATGACGGCATTGGCCTTCCTGTTCGGTATTACCCTTGTTATGGGTATTGGCGGTGCAGACATGCCAGTGGTTGTTTCCATGCTCAATGCTTACTCCGGTATTGCCGCAGCAGCTACGGGCTTCATGCTGGGTAACAACCTGCTGATCATCACTGGTGCTATGGTGGGTTCTTCCGGAGCTATTCTCTCTTATCTGATGTGTTCGGCCATGAACCGCTCTTTCATCTCGGTCATCCTGGGTGGATTCGGTACTGAAAGTGGAACCGTGGCTGAAGGTGCAGAAGAAGGCGAATACACCGAAGTTCAGGTCGAAGAAGTCGCTGATATGCTGAAAAATGCTTCCAGTGTCATCATCACTCCTGGCTATGGTATGGCTGTGGCTCAGGCCCAGCATCCGCTGCGAGAACTGGTCAACAAGCTTCGTGCTCAGAACATCAAAGTACGATTCGGTATTCACCCGGTTGCGGGTCGACTGCCAGGTCATATGAACGTACTGCTGGCCGAAGCCAAAGTACCCTATGACATCGTAGAAGAAATGGATGAGATCAACGACGACTTCTCAGAAACCGACGTAGTACTGGTCATTGGTGCCAACGATACGGTTAACCCTGCAGCATCAGAAGATCCTGGCAGCCCGATTGCCGGCATGCCTGTTCTGAAAGTATGGGAAGCTGAGCGTGTTGTTGTCTTTAAACGCTCAATGGCGACCGGTTATGCCGGTGTACAGAACCCCCTGTTCTTTAAGGAAAACGCCCGTATGCTCTTTGGCGATGCTCATGGCACCGTTGAAGGTATTCTGAAGCAGTTCTGATTGAAAGGGAGTCAGTAATCTGGCTCCCCTTTTTTTGTATTTTCAACAGAGCCTGTACTTCTGGTCTATTGTTAGCTGCCGGTAAAATAAATTTGGCCGGAGTTTCACATGACCTCTTCGCTGGAAGATGCAGACAAGCCTGAGCACTTGCCCCTACTCCTTCAAACCTTAAGACTTCTGTCGTTATACCTCAGCTCTCACCTCTTATTATTTCTGATCATCTTTACTGCTCCCTGCTCCTATGGACAACTGGAAACTTTCGTGGACTTTTCCAGTATTCACACCACTTTAGAGCCTTCTATAAAGGCATTCCCATCAACACAATTTTCTTTGGGTTTTGACTCTCCCCCTGATTTTCAAAAAACCCTTCAAGTTCACTTTGTTGCTGTCGGCGAACACGCTTCAGACACCTCCCTGAGTCTGCGCCTTAAAGGGGGCCAGTTCATGGAAACAACTCTGAGCAGTCACAGTAATCAATGCTTCGAGACATCATCACAGATGGTTCAATGCCTGACACCTTCGAAGAGGCATACTCTGACGTTTTCGGTTCAAGGGGATTTGTCAGATGTCAGCCTGGTGGTCGAACCTTCGGCTCCCTTGCCCCAGCCCTGGGTAGTACTGGTAGAAGGAGGCCTATCAACACTTCCCCCTATCTGGATGCTGACTGACGGAGGACTGCTCAAAAGAGAAGATCAACATGCAGACCTCTTTTCAGGTAAAGACGCTAGCATGGCCGCCATACTGGAAGCCATCCAGAATCAGGAAGACCGGAAACTTCAGGAACGCTGGGAAAAGACATTTGCCGACCGGTTGGCAGCTGAACAAAAAAGGCTGAATAAAGAAGACTACTACAACCCCAGAGATACGGACCGCCCGAACAAGAAAATGATGGAGCAACACCTCAATCAAGAGGTAAAAAGGCCCGGACGCATCAGTCCTGAGCACTCTTCTGGAGATGACTCCATTGTCCGATCCCCTCTTGAGCAATTGCTGAACTATCAACGTCTCCGATATGGAGGAATTGAACTGGATCTTAGTCAGGATGACTATGATCGAATTGTTTTGTATATCCCGCCGGGCAAAAAGCCGCCCACCCGAAAGTCTGATGAAATCACTGACGATTCGGGTGACAAGAAAGATTCTGCCAACCAGAAAACAGACACCCAGAGCACTCAACAGTCAGGAAAAAATCAAAGTAAAACCGGTGCTTCTTCAGCGACTGCAGTCACACCCCATACTCAAACATCGTCGTTTAGATGGCTATCCAGTCTTCTGCCCTTCAATCCATTCTCAGGCCTCCTGACTCAAGATGATCGTTTAGTGGAAGTTCCATCATCGCACTCAAAACAAAAACCCGCGGAGAGTGGAACAACGGTTGCTTCTCCTGAAACGACCACGGTTGTTCGTCATCCTACAACGCCAGAGCTCTACCAGACACAATGTCCAGCCAGAGATCCCAACCAGCCGCTTCAGGGTTGCTGGACAACCTTTGACAAAAAAACCAACGAACCCCAGAGCCGCGTTGCAGTTAAATGTAAGCCCGGTATTGGTTGCCGGGTGTGGGTCGGAGATATTCTTCTGGAGAAGGACAAAGGCCGCTGTACCAGTTGCCTGGATGATCTCGGTGATACACCAGATACGACCGGCCTGATTATTGCAGCTAACATGAAACCTCGTGAAAAAACGCCCAATATTGCCGATGGCACGATTTACAGCGCATCAGAAAAAGCTTCTGAACGAGGGTTCTTTACATCTGTCATGAAGGTGGAGGGTAATACACTTAAGTTAACTGTCTATTTTGGCTGGCTACCCGTAGCTACACGGGTCTGGGCTTATGACTCATCAAAACAGCCCATCTGGCGTGATGACCACGAGGATAAATACGCTTCAAAATTCAAATAGAAGATTCGCTGAGCAACTTAGGTTGCTCAGCTCTCCCTACAGGCTGTCCGTAGAGCTGTTGGATTTATCTACTTTATCTTCATGAGCATGAACAGCTTCAATGCCATCTCCGCACTGGGCACGACCTTAAGGGATGGTAACCATTCCATCATAGTCATTACCGTGCCGCCACCGCCTGGGTCCGGCTCATGGTCTCTTCTGGAAGTTGGCCCATAGCCGCTTTTGATACGATCAATTTCAGAATCATAACCTTCTTGATCGGAATCAATACGGTTCCTTCTGGCCTCCTCCGCTGTCACAACAACCACCTCGGGAGGAGCGTCATCACCTCCATCCGGAACTCCGTCCCCTTCATCGGGTATGAATGCAACGGGTATATTCGCCGGTGGCATCACAGTTGGATGATGAGGGGAATGAGGCGATACCAAGGAAAAAGAAGTTTCCAAACCTGTCTCATCTTCCATCTGGATGGACACCTGCTCTCCAGTCTCCAGCCAGGCCCACTGGCCAACCCCATTAACCACCAGGGTGGTATTCCCATTCATCATGGTTTCAGGCACTTCTTCCAGATGCTCCGGATTATCTGCAGAAATTTGATAAAGCACCGGTTTACCGTTTTGATGAACCATCACCAGAATGGTTCTTTGTTCCATCAATACCATTAGCTGCATTAGAGGTAAGTTCACGTCACCCTGTACAAGATCTCTGGCTATCTGCAACAACCGCCAACGACCAAACCTTTTAATGAAGCGTTTCTCCCAGTCAGTCTTCTGGGAGTTGGGATCTATCAAGTGATACAAAAAATCAACGAGATTATTTCTGAGAGTATGTGCCTGATGAAATTGATCGTTCTCTCCCAGAGATTCCAGATAGACCTGAAAAAAAGACTGCACACCTCTGGAAACAGTGTGAACCTGCAACCTTCTGCGTTCGAGGATATCGGCTAACAGCAACAGGTAGTTTTTCAGCCATTGCCAGTCAACCCGTCTCTTTCTGGCTTCTTCAAAATCTACAGGGCTAAACAGACCTCCCAAATGAGCAGGTAAACCAGAACTGAACAACCAGTCTTCCTGCGATATCTGGACAGGAGAGGAGCTATCCGATTCTTCCTGAGCGGTTGCAGGATTGACCGGTTGAGTATCTGGAAGTAATTCAGTGAATTCATCAACCTCTGGGTGTAGCATCCCAAACAATGCATCTACATCTATCGCCGTCTCATCCTGACCTGTCGCAGGGCTTACAGTAAAACCTTCCTGCACCAGAAAAGCTTCCAGCTCTTCCAGAGAGTCTTTACTTGATAGATCCAGAATCCCGGTTTTATCCAGTTGGTAAAGCGCTGCGACCTGTTCATCAAGACCACACTGACAGCTGGCTTTCCCTGTAAAAATCCGAATCACATCCCTGACGGTTTCTATTACTCCTTTTTTCAATTGTTTACCGCAACCTCCGTTAAAACCGATACCTCCTACCGCCGAGGCTGCCGGAACCATATAGAAGGCCACGGTGCCATCACCCAGACAGGTATTGCCCATGATATTACCGGCCATGGTGCCGAAGTTATTGGCGCCATAGAACAGCGAAGCAATAAACCCGATCAGATTGGCAGCAATATCACTCTTGGGCGTTTTTTCTCCCTCTTTCGTATAAAAGCTGTATAGCCACAGCATTAATCGCTCAAGGTTTCTGGCACCATTTCGGGCAGCCGCTGCCGACTTACCTGACATGGCTGCCAGCGCCCCTCCCTGGTAAATCCAGTAAGCCGCTTGCTCTCCTGTGGTTCCACAAAATGCCGCCAGATTGAGTTCCTCCTCTACCAGCTGAGTCAGACTGGTGGTGTCACCAAAAACATAAACCAATGCCGGACCAATGCTGAGAATCAACAGACCACCTGTAGCCGCCGTGGCCGTATTGGATCGTCTGCTGGCTTGGGTCCTGTGAAAAACCTGTTCGGGAATGGTCCATCGCTCATTCACCTCAGTGGGCTGCAGGTAACCAGAATCATGGAGTTTTTTCAGCGTGTTCTTTCGCTTCGAGGCTTTGCCATGGATTGAGAATCCATCCAGCAACAAGTCTTTGTAGGTGGTTTTTCGACACGTTCCCATGCACTCGAAATAGGCATCCATTCGGTCATGCAAACTCGAATCCATGGTGCAATTATTCTTTTCCATGGTGTGCATGACATCTGCCAGCAACTGCACAGTATCCTTCAGCAGAATTTCATCTTCAGGGTTTTCACCATAAAGACTGAAGCTCAGGTCAATCAGCTTGTTCAACAGGAGCGGATAAAGCCCGGCAATCATAAAGGGAATGGTACAAAGGCCCGCTCCCACACTGCCGGTCAGCGCCACCATACCTTTGTAAGCCATGCCACAATCTATAGAAGTGGCAATGCCTGAAACCACTGCACAACACATTTCCCGAATCGAATGAATCCCCTCAAAACGAATCTTGTTGGCTCCTTCCACCGATAAAAAATTACTGCTTAGCATGGCTCCACCGGTGATCAGGCCAGCCATAGTTGCAGCCAGTGCAGCAGGGGCACCCCATGTTGAAAACAGTGCCGCAAGTCCGGTATAAGCCGCTATACGGTTAACCGCTCCGCCACACAGACACATCACCCTGATGATATTGGCAATGACCCTGTGGTGGTTGAGCTGTTCCCGGGTTTGAATATTCCCCAGCTCTCTCAAAACCTGGGACAACCGGGCAGCTGCTTCGCCATTCTCTCCCAGGACAGTTTGCATCAACTCTCGCGTAATCCCGGAATCGATGAACACCTGACGCAGCTCTGGTTCCAGCGAGTCGAACAGCAAAAGGGCATCATTCATATGAATAGCCAGTTGCTCGGGGGAGTTTTCATTACCCTGGGGTTGATAAGCCTCCCCATCCAACTGTTCATCTAAAGAGAGATAATTATTCCACCAACAGAGAGGGTTATGATCTCTACACCACTCCAGAATGCCTGCTGACACAGTGGGGGCCCCCACCAACAGAAGAACCGTCAGCAAAAAACAGCGGCACACTCGGGGCATTAGTTAGAAGCCTCGTTTATAAAAAAACTGAAGTATAGACGCGCTGAGAATTACGCAAGGATTGTATCTGGTGGGTAATGTCTTACTGGGAAGTTAGCCCAGCCGACGCGGCTTAACACCGGGTTTGCCTATGATTTATACGCATGGTCTTTTGCAACTTTGTACTACTGATTAGCGGCGACGTAATTCCTGTCCGGGAGACTGACTGCTTGGTATTTCTGCCCCATTGTTTGAGTGAATACCGCAATCGCAGGCCGGGTTCAGTCGGAGTAAACTTAACACTTTAAAGTTTAAGATCAGAAGTAATCATGCCTTACAAAAATATGATCGGTCTGGGAGTTGCCGGTAACTTTGCCGGTCATCTGGAACAGGCAGGGGAAGCCTCTGACTTTCAGGCTGTAAAAGTCTCTGAAGCGATTCAACCCAAAGCTATTTTCCCATTCTATGTCCCTTCTGAAGACTCCGGGTTTCTATCGACTTATCCATTGTCTAATGACAAAATCACGATGCCTGAAACCGACGGCTATCTGCAAATCGAGCCTGAAGTCGCCCTAATCTGCGATATTCAGTACACCATTGATGCGAACAGCGGCGACAAAACCGTCTCAGCTCTGACTCCAAAACAGTTCGCGGCCTACAACGACTGCTCTATCCGTAAACCCAATGCTCGCAAAATCAGCGAAAAGAAAAACTGGGGGAGTGATACCAAGGGCATCGCGAGTACACTGCTGGAGTTGGATCACCTGGAACAGGGTGGCACTCTGGATCGTTTCAGAATCGCCAGCTACCACAAAAAAAACGATGATATCTTCCGCTACGGTGAAGACAGCCCGACAGTGGGTTACAGCTATTTTCATCAGAAACTGCTGGACTGGATTGTTGATCGCATGAATCACCAGCAGGACGCCGGACCCGCAGAAGATATTTCTGAACTTCTGGCCAAAGCCGAATACCCCGAACAGGCATTAATCAGCATTGGTGCGACCCGATACACCGAGTATGGTGAGTCTCATTTTCTGCAACCGGGCGATACCAGTATTGTTGTCGTCTATGACGGAGAGCTGTTCCACGAAGAAGAAATTCTGGAAATGGCCGCCTTGAGCGACTTTCCAGATACCGGAATATCTGCCCTGATTCAGCAAGTCTGTTAGGAGCCTGTCGGACTTAAGACAATTTCGGCCTGAATTCCAGAAAGAGCGCCACCTTTTCCATCCAGAAAACCAGGGAAGGTTTTCTCTGTCATAATAATTTTAATTGCATTCTATTTTTATAAAGGTATTCTAAATATCCGCAGCCATGCGCTGTACTTTCTAAATCGTAATGTTGTGGATATCTTTATGAGTCTGAGAGAAAAAGGCAAAGCCCGAAGAAAACAACAGATTCTTGATGCCGTGGTCACCCTTCTCCAGGCAGAAGGTTTCAGTGCCCTGTCGACTTCACGAATTGCAGAAGAAGCTGAAGTCAGCGTTGCCACGCTTTACAACCTGATGGGCTCCATCGACAACATTCTGGATGTCATGGTCGAACAGTTGTTTGTCGAGTTTAAGTCTGCTTATACCCATATCACTCGCGACCTTGCTCCTCTTGCCATCATTGAAGGCGTTAGCGAAGCAGCTTATAGCTTCCTCAAGCAGGATGAGTCCAAATACAAAGCTGTCCTGAAAGCTGTCTTCCAGATCAATGTTTCCAGAGACATGACCGCTCCCGTTTTCCACACTGCCCAGAACAACCGCACACTGTTTATCAGCGCTATACGACAGCTACAAGATAGTAATGCGATGATGCCGGGACTGAACACCCAGTTACTGGCCGAACAGATGCTGATTACCCAAGTCATGTTGCTGGAAAACTGGTCAGCTGGAGTCATCAACCTGGAACGCTTCAGACTCACCAGCAAATTCCACTTTTTACTGTTAATCAAAGCCTGGGCCAGCCCGGAGCTGGCCACCGAACTAGAACAAAAAATATTAGAGATTCAAGGCAGTATCGAAGCTCTTATGGCAGCGAGTATGGCAGCGAGTATGGCAGCGAGTATGGCAGCGAATCATGCGCAAAAGCGCAGACCTCAGGCCGCAAAAAGCGGTCAGGACGAAACAATAAAAACAAGAATCGAAAAAGAGGTACTTTCCTATGAAGACCGATCTGTGCAGGAAACTGGGTCTTGATGCCCCGATCTTTGCCTTCACTCATTGCCGTGATGTCGTAGTAGAAGTCAGCAAGGCCGGTGGTATTGGTGTATTCGGTGCTGCTGGCTACACCCCTGAGCAATTGAAACAGGAGCTGGACTGGATTCAGGACAAAGTAGGCGACAAGCCCTTTGGTATTGATGTCATCATGCCCAACAACTACATGGGTGACGAAGTTCCGGACCTTGAAGCCATGATTCCCGAAGAGCACAAAGCCTGGGTGGAATCTGTCATGCAAAAATACGATATCCCTCCCCTGCCCCGTGACCTTGAAGGTGACAGCTACCACAGCGTCAGTGGTTCAGACATTGGCTGGACACACAAAATCTGTCGTCAGCTTCTGGAAGTCGCCTTTGAATACCCCAATCTGAAAGTCATGGTCAACGCCCTCGGAACGCCTCCTCAGGACATTCTGGATACCTGTAAGGAAAAAGGCATTCTCGTAGGCGCTCTGGCAGGCAAGGTCAAACACGCGGTGGCTCACAAAGAAGGTGGACTGGACTTTGTTGTGGCCCAGGGCCATGAAGCCGGTGGTCATACCGGGAAAGTCACCACAATGGTTCTCATTCCTCAGGTAGTGGATGCTGTGCATCCCATGCCGGTACTCGCTGCCGGTGGCATTGGGGGTGGACGTCAGATGGCTGCGGCCATGGCACTGGGTGCAGAAGGGGTCTGGTGTGGTTCTGTCTGGCTGACTTCTCCAGAATCTGAAGTGGAACCTCTGCCCAAGCGCAAACTGATTGAAGCCACCAGCGAAGACACCGTTCAGTCCAAAATGATCAGTGGCAAACCTGCCCGTATGCTGCGCTCCAAATGGACGGATGAATGGGAAAGTGAAGAGTGCCCGGGAGCATTGCCTATGCCACTGCAGGGAATGCTGGCCCAGGAAGCTCACGTTCGTATTGCCCGTGCCCAGAATGAAGAACTGGCCTTCTACCCCACCGGTCAGATCGTCGGAATGATGAATGAAGAGAAAGGCTGCAAAACCATCATGTACGACATGCTCAACGAGTATCTGGAGTCTCTTGAGCGTCTGAATGGACTATTGGAAGAAGCCTGAGCCTGAAATAGCATAATAAAAATAAGGAATATTCAAATGGCAGCCGTAGCATTTAAAAAAGAAGGGCACATAGCCTGGGTCACCATTAATCGTCCCGAAGCTAAAAATACTCTCGATGCCGAGGCGTTCGTCAAACTCAAGGAAGCCTGGGATCAAGTTCGGGAAGACGACGAAATTCGTGTAGCCATTCTGACCGCAGAAGGCGATGAAGATTTCTGCTGCGGTGGCGATCTTTCCGGAGTCATCCCCCTGTGGATGGGCACCAAGCAACCAGAAAACGAAATCGAAGAAAAGCTGCTGGCGGATCCACACACTGTGGATAAAGTCATGCTGAAAGCCGAGCCTGTGTATAAACCTATTATTGCCGCCATCAATGGTCGCGCTCTGGGTGGAGGCTGTGAAATTCTTCAGGCCACTGATATTCGTATTGCTGCAGACACCGCCACTTTTGGGTTACCCGAACCCAAGCGAGGCATAGTTCCGGGTGGTGGTTCCATGGTTCGCCTGGTTCGTCAGCTGCCCTATGCACACGCGATGAAGCTTCTGCTGACCGGTGAACCTGTGGATGCTGATACTGCCCAGCAGATTGGACTGATCAGCGAAGTTTGCCCTGCAGCCGAACTGCAGGACAGAGCCCGGGCGCTGGCTGAACAGCTGGCCCAAAATGCGCCTCTGGCACTTCAGGCCATCAAGCGCACTGCCCTGGAAAGCTATACCGATGACTGGAGTGCCGCGTTTGAGAAAGAGACTCATGAGTCCGCCATGATCATGATGAGCAAAGACGCCCGTGAAGGCACCAAAGCCTTCAAGGAAAAACGACAGCCTGAATTCACTGCAGCCTAAGGAGCCAGTTATGACCCAAAGCATCTATGAAGCTGCAAAATCTCGGGCAGCTGTCGGCATGGAAGTATCTGCCATTGCTGAACAGGCCCCTGATCGCATGGCAGTCTACAGTGAATATGGCAATCTGACCTTCAAAGCGTTAAATGACCGGGTTAACCAGGTTGCCCTGCTTATGCAAAATAACGGTGTGCAGGAAGGTGATGCCGTAGCACTGTGCTGCGGCAACCGGCCTGAATTTGTTATTGCAGCACTGGCCGCTCACCGCATTGGTGGACGACTGACACCTGTTAACTGGCATCTGGCCGCTGATGAAATCAGCTACATCGTCAAAAACTGCGAGGCCAAAGCCTTCTTTGCAGACATCCGTGTAAAAGACAAAGTCACCAGCGCACTGAAAAACAATGACAACCTGGCTGTCAGCCTTGCTATTGGTGGATCTATAGAAGGTTTTCAGAACTGGGATCAAGCCCTGATCAACCAGCCGACTGAGGACATTGCCAACCCTGCCCGAGGCACCATGATGCTTTATACCTCAGGTACGTCCGGAAGGCCCAAAGGGGTTTTGAGAAAGCAGCCAGATCCACAAATGGCAGCCGACATGCAGGATCTGCTGACCATGGTCTTTCAGTATCAGCCGGATGCCGGCACGGATCACTCCCTGGTCACCGGCCCGCTCTACCACGCGGGCCCCTTCAACCTTTGCATGATGACGCCTCTGGTAGCGGGTATCAGCATCGTGATTATGGATCGCTGGGAAGCCGAAGACAGTCTGAAGTTGATTGAACAACACAAGATCACCCACAGCTTCTTTGTTCCGGCCATGTTTGTACGCCTGCTTCAGCTGGAAGACCGTACTCGCAAGAGCTATGACGTTTCCACTCTGCGTTTTGTTATTCATGGTGCAGCGCCCTGCTCAGTTGAAACCAAACAGGCCATGATGGACTGGTTTGGTCCGGTGATCTGGGAGATGTTTGCCGGAACCGAAGGTCCGGGCACCATTGTCAGCCCACAAGACTGGCTGAGTAAACCCGGTACTGTGGGTAAAGCCGCCCCTGGTCAGATCAGAATACTGGATGATCAGGGTCAGGATCTGCCAGTCGGCGAGGCTGGCCGGATTTTCCTGAAAAACCCGGAAGAAAGCCGCTTCGAATACTATCAGGATAAGCAGAAAACACAGGAAGCCCAGTACGACGGCTACTTCACCGCTGGTGATATCGGCTACCTGGACGACGATGGATATTTATTTCTGACGGGACGAAGCGCTGAGATCATCATCTCCGGTGGCGTCAACATATACCCCCAGGAAATAGACGACATTATTGCACTGCATCCGGCAGTCGCTGATGTTGCCTGCGTTGGTGTTCCCTCCGAAGAATGGGGTGAAGCGGTAAAAGCAGTCGTTGAGTTGAAGTCCGACGTGTCTTCAACTGAGCAGCTCAGCAATGAGTTGATTGATTTTGCCAGTGCCCGCCTGGCCAGACAGAAGCTCCCGAAAAGCGTCGACTTTATAGAAACCCTGCCCCGTTCCGAGGCGGGCAAAGTTCTGCGCAGAAAGATTCGGGAAACCTATTGGGAAGGCATAGAGAAAAAAATATAAAGGCCGCCGTAATGACAGAACTCAATCCAAACACGCCCGTACTCGTAGGTATTGGCATTATCGAACAGCGTATGGACGATCCTTCTCAGGCGAAAGAAGCCTGGCAGCTGATGGCCGATTCTGTGTCGGCTGCCTCTGCTGACGCCGGGGCAGAAAGCCTGCTGAAGGATATCGACAAAGTCTATGTTCCACAAAGCCTCTGGCCCTATTCGGATCCAGCTCGCCTGATTGCTGATGAAGTCGGTGCCAGTAAAGCCAAAACCGTGCTGGGTCAGATAGGGGTTCTGCAACAAACCCTGATCGGTGATGCCTGTGAAGGCATTCAAAAAGGTGACCTTGAGGTCGCTGTTGTCACCGGTGGTGACGCCAGGTACCGTGAACTGATCGCCCGTTTTGGCAATATTGAACTCACTGACACTCAACAGACAGAAAAACCCGATGAAGTTCTGGAGCCAGAAGCGGAACTCTGGCTGGAGGAAGAAACCGGAGCAGGTCTGGGCATGCCAGTTGGCTATTACGCCATCATGGAAAGTGCTTTTCGTCACAGTCAGGGACTCAGCATTGGCGAGCATCGGGATAAAATTGCCGCCATGTACAGTCGCTTCAGTGATATTGCTGCTGACAACCCCCATGCCTGGAAGCCTCAGCATGTAGACGCTGATTTTATTCGCAACCCGTCGGATAAAAATAAAATGTTGGCTTTCCCATACACCAAGTTGCACAACACATCATGGAATGTCGATCAGGCTGGCGCTCTGTTGTTCTGCTCAGTAGCTAAAGCACAAGCTCTGGGAGTCCCCAAAGAAAAATGGGTTTTCCCTCTGGCCAGTACTGAATCCAACTCCATGACCTGTGTTTCCCAGCGCCCCGAACTCCACCGCTTACCTGGCGCTCAGTTATGCGGTGAGAAAGCTCTGGAAGTGGCCGGCATTCAATCTGATGACGTGGCTTTTCTAGATCTCTACAGCTGCTTCCCGGTAGCTGTTGAGACCTATGCCAACGAACTGGGTGTCTCTCTGGATCGAGATCTGACCGTCACCGGGGGTATGCCCTTTGCCGGCGGTCCTCTGAATAATTACGCCATACAGTCAACCTGTCGTATGATTGAATTATTACGCAACAACCCTGAAGAATACGGGCTGGTTTCCTCAGTATCTGGCATGCTGACCAAACAGGCTTATGGACTCTGGTCTTGCCAACCGGGTAGCAGCGACTTTGCCAATATTGATATCACGGACCAGGTAAAAGAGCGGACCCCACCCGTTGAGCTGGATAACAGTTACGAAGGTAAAGGCATTGTGGCGGGTTATACCGTTATGTATCAGGGCGTGGATAAAACCCGGGCAATCGCTGTGATCGATCAGCCGTCCGGTAAACGTTCTGTTTGCTTCAGCGACTCACTGGCGTTAATGGAACAGATGGAACTGGAAGAGTTCTGTGGGAAAACAGTCACTGTGAAACAACATTCTTTTACAGCTTAAAAAAACAGATAAGTAACATTCCGGCCCCTAAATTGTGGAATTCTGCACCCCTTGTTGAATTCCACAATTCTTACCAGCTCTAACCACTCTGTAAATCACCTGTCTTTGCCGGTATCCTTCCCTCAAAAGATACATCGTCGTTTATATAACCAGTCAGTATTTTCCATCCGACATAATCCGCTATTCCCAACCAGGCAACACAGTCAATGCAACTACAAGAATGGAAAAACCCGATGATCCATATAATTTTGCAACAAAATGCACAGAGGTCTCTGCATGAAGTTTGTCTTGTGGGGCATTTTCCTGATCGAGTTCCTGCTTTTTTTTCTGCTGCTCGTTCGTAAGGGCCCGCTGAAACTTACCGATCGTTTTTTTTCCATGGTCATGCTGCTAAACATGGTTCATCTGGTCATGAATATTGCCAGTATCAGTGGCAACAACACTTATGGTTGGGTGAATGTCTGGTTTCTGACTTTGCAAACTCTGGAATACCCCGTTCTGTTTCTCATCACCCGCCAGTTGATAAGCCCGGACCTTAAATTGAACACAAGGGATATCCATCATTTTCTTCCTGTAGCGACCCTTATACTGATTAGTCTTGAAGGCAACAACCAGACACTGAATACCGATAGCCAGTTGTACTGGATACTTCCGGCAACACCTCTGAGCCAATGGGCTACCATATTGTTTCTGATGACCAGCATCTCTCTGTACATTGGCTATCAATGGGTTCTATTGAAAAACACTTTTCCGGAATGGCTCCATTCAGAAAGAACTCCTGAAACCCGTTCTTCACTGAGGTGGATCTTTATATTCTGTTTGTTCAGCCTGACTTTCTCGGTCTTGATTCTCAGCTATTACATCGGGCTTGTACTGTATAACCCAGGTCAGCCTGTGGATGCCAGCGGTGCTGTATATAGCAATGGCACTGACTTAAGCCGCTTTCCGTTGGTACACATTGAGTCTACGAGCCTGTGATCTTGTGTGCTGGAGTCTCTTATATGGCTTTGGTCGCCTTTTTACTGCTCTGGGTTCACTGCGACCA
>NZ_JBPCXO010000244.1:0-4059 GCF_051008435.1 Endozoicomonas sp.
TTACCACTGACCTACTGCGAAAAAGCCGGATTTGGCCATTTTTTCTGATTCTTTTCGTTGAATAGCTCGCTATTCGCCTCAAATAATCATAAAAACTGTCTCAAACCGGACTTTTTCTCGCTACGGTTGGTTAAGTCCGACAGGCTCCTGGGATGTTTGATCAGTTTTCGGCATCATGACTGGCATCCTGATCAGATTCTAAGGCAACATCACTGCCCAGATCCGCCGTTTCTAAAGTCTGTCTGGGAAGCTCTTTTTTCACCCGGACACCCAGCGTTAAAAACTGATCCGCCTGAGAGATCAGGTTACCACGACCATGCTTCAAGGTTC
Source organism: Endozoicomonas sp. (assembly GCF_051008435.1). Classification (GTDB taxonomy): domain Bacteria; phylum Pseudomonadota; class Gammaproteobacteria; order Pseudomonadales; family Endozoicomonadaceae; genus Endozoicomonas_A. The sequence goes on from NZ_JBPCXO010000244.1 coordinate 331, forward strand.
CCATAGCATCATCATACGTGCCTCTGGCACTGGTCAGTTGCTGATCCAGCTTTTCCATTTTCTCGACAAATATACGAAGTTTGTCGTACACCTGACGAGCTTTGTCTGCCAGTTTTCGGGCATTGGCATTCTGCCTTTCAATGGTCCAGAGATTAGACACCGTTCTGAGAGTAGCCAGAAGCGTGGTAGGTGTCACAACCACAATACGTTTTTCAAAAGCTTCATTAAACAGTTGCTGATCATGCTGAAAAGCCACCATAAAAGCCGGCTCAATGGGCATGAACATAAATACAAAGTCTGGTGCTTTCACTTCAGGCAAGGAGGGGTAATCTTTTTCATTCAGACTTTTAATATGATTGCGGATACTTTGAATATGTCGTTTCAGTGCGCCTTCCCGCTGTTCGTCTGTCTCTGAATTCACATACGCCATGTAATCCACCAGCGAGACTTTAGAATCGATGATCAGGTGTTTTTCTTCTGGCAGATAAACAATAAAATCAGGGCGTTTGTTCTGGCCTTCCTCATCTTTAAAGTTGGGCTCTCGCTCGTATTCCTGCCCCTTGATCAAACCACTGTTTTCCAGAATGCGTTCAACCTGCAACTCACCCCAGTTACCCTGAAGTTTCTTATCGCCCTTGAGGGCTTTTGCCAGGTTCCCGGCTTCATCGGTGATCTTCTGATTCAGGTGATACAAGGTCTCCAACTGTTGCTTGAGAGCCGCCCGCCCTTCATTGTCAGCCTTTCGGGCTTCTTCTACCTTGTTTCGAAACTCACCCAACTGTTCCTTGAAAGGTTTTAACAGGTTTTCAAGACCCGCCTGATGCTGCTGTGAAACGGATTTGCTCTTGGCTTCCAGGATCTCATTGGCCAGATTGCCAAACTCTTCCTTGAGGGCCTGTTTATTGTCTTCCAACTGCCGCAATGACTTTTCATTGTGCAACTGCTGCTCTTCCAGCCTGACCTTCAGTTCCCGCACCTGTTTCTCTGCTGTGAACCGGGCTTCCTGCTCACTCTGCTGCTTAAGCAAGCCTTCCTGAAGCAGCACTTCCCGCTCCTGAACCCGGCGTTTTTCATTATTCAGCAGGGCTTCCAGTTTTCCTTTTATAATATGCAGGTCGCGATTATCCTGTTGCAGCTTATCCCTTTCACTGGAAAGCTGGCCCTGCTCTGCGGTAAGTTCAGAAATCCTGAGCCCCTGTTGCTGCATCTGTGCAGCCAGCTTTGCCAATCCGGCAGCCGCTCTTTGCCTGGCAAACAGCCAGGACAATCCGGAACAGATCAAGACCAACAGAATGGCCATAGCCATTTCACTTGAAGACATGCACGCACTCTCATCAGCACAGGAAAATAATCACAACCAGCAGTGACTGGATAATCACTGATAGTATTTATGCACATTACGGTATTTTTACCAAAATCAACAGAGTCACACTGTCTGACCACAGAGCTTGTCAGAGTAAACGCAGGATATCCCAACTGATGGGGAATTTATGAATAAGAACCAGATACAGGAAGCCCTCATCAAGGCACTGGAACAGCAATGGCATTCTGCTTTAAACGCGGCCGATCTGGCCCATAAAACCGCCAGCGACAAAGAAAACAAACCAGAACACCAGTATGACACGCTGGCACTGGAGGCCGCCTACCTGGCCCATGGTCAGTCTGAAAGAGTACTGGAGCTGGAGCAAAATCTGCTAACGGCCCGAAAGCTCATCATGAAAGAATATTCGGTGGACGACCCCATTGGTATGTTCGCACTGGCTGTCCTTCAGGATGCAAAAAAACACGAAGCGTACTTTTTCATCAGCCCGGTCGGTGGTGGCATGCAACTGTCTCTGGCAGACAAAATCATTACTGTCATAAACCCGGATGCGCCGGTTTCCCGCAAGCTGATCGGAAGCTATCTGGGTGATGAGATAGAACTCCCGACTGGACACTGGCAGGAAATAATAGCCCTCTACTGAGTAAGACAATGACGTCACTGAAACAACTGATCAACAACAAACTGATTCAGCCTGTTATGGGGCTGTTAAAACAGGGATTGACGCCTGAAGCACTGGCCAGCAGTCTGGCCTGGGGAGCGGTTATTGCTGTTTTTCCAATCTTTGGTATTACAACAGGAATCTGCATCTTGATGGCTTGGGTATTTCGGCTGAATCAGGTCGCGATTCAGATTGCCAACTACTGCGTCTACCCCTTGCAGTTTTTGCTGTTCATCCCTTTTTTAAAGATGGGTGAGTGGCTGTTTGACCTGCCTGCTCTCTCGATTAATCCAGTCGAGATTTTTTCGCTGGTCGGTGAGAACTTTAGCCTTTTTCTTGAACAGTACGGCATAGCGATTCTTGCCGCCTGTGCCGCCTGGTTACTGCTGGCTATCCCTACAGCTTTCGTGCTCCAAAAAGTGCTTTCTGTCATACTTCGCAATACATTAACCCGGACCTCCCCCCATGAGTAAAGAGATTGAAGCAGTACGCCAATGGCTCAAAGAGGTAGTGATTGGCCTGAATCTCTGCCCTTTTGCCGCCTGGCCAGAGCAGCACAACCAGATTCGTATCACCCTATCAAGAGACACCACGGAAGAAGCATTACTTGAGACCCTCCAGTCTGAACTGACTCTGGCTGACGAAACGCCAGCCAGTGAACTGGAGACCACCTTGATTGTCATTCCGGATCAGCTTCAGAGTTTTGATGACTACAACCAGTTTCTCCATCATGTGGACGCCCTGCTGCGAGGTTTCCATTGGGAAGGAAAGTTCCAGGTTGCCAGTTTTCACCCTCACTACTGCTTTGCTGATACGTACCCGGAAGATAATGAGAACCTGACCAATCGTTCCCCCTATCCTCTTTTGCACATTATCCGGGAAGACAGTCTGGAAAAGGCGATCGCCAATTACCCGGATCCGGATGGTATTCCCGATAAAAACATTGCGCAGATGAATAACCTGACATCCGATGAAAAGCTGAAGCTGTTTCCATATCTGTTTGCCAGAACGGATAAAGGCTAATCTGAAGACACTGCCTGAACCGGATGACATCGAAGACTGAGGCGTGGCTGTATGAAGGGTTAATATTGCTCGGCAATTTCAAACTGGTCTTGAGCTAACTTCCAGATGCCGGCTTCCGTTTTAACCCATTCTTCCAGTGAAATGACACCCTTTCCCATGTTCATAGTCCAGTCTGCACCCAGCTGAACTGTTGTGTCGTTTATTTGCTTCAACCAGATTTGGTGATATTCAAGATCGGTGGCTCCCGACTGAACAAAAGGACGCCAGAAATGATCAATACTCTCATGGGTATCAAACGTACCCATGGGTTTTGCAATTAACTCTGCCTCCGGCAAGTAGGCTGAGACACAGTAATCCACATCACCATTATTGAAATGCTTGACCCACTGTTTACTGGCCACCAGCACTTCTGTCAGAACATTATGATTCATCATCAACACCTTGCATCGAGTGGCATAGGTGACTGAAGTCTAGCTGCTATCTTTCCAACACAACCCTTCAAATTTAAGACATTTGTTATAAGTCGGCGAATTGCATAGGATTAGCCTTGGACATCCATAGCAGAGGCTTTGATCTCTCTGCCAACGCTGTATCAAAACATTGACATCCTCCCCGCCCTAAAGGACGGGGATTCCTACAGCTAGACGGTCATGCCCGACCGCAAGAATGTTTCTTGCTGCGTTTACGTCACGCAGATGTTCAGCTCCGCACTCTGAACAGACCC
>NZ_JBPCXO010000245.1:0-45575 GCF_051008435.1 Endozoicomonas sp.
CCAGCCTGCTGCTGTGATGTTGATTGTACCTCGCTAGGCTTGGCACAAGAGTCACAGTAGTAGACTGGTTCCGCAGTCCACAAGAATCTTCCTTCGTCAAACGCTAAAAACTGCAGAATCGAGTATCAACCTCTGATTTTCCCAGAGAGCCATTTCAAAACGCTTGGGGTAACGAAATCTGAATATGCTGTAACCCTCTACCCAATCCCAGTCCACAGCACGGGATTTAGACTTATCCCAGAGTTTTGAGTCGTTCAGTGCTTTATTGTTTATGGTGCTCAGACTGACACCTGAGCAATCTTCTTGAAGTATCTCGTTCGCGACTCGTATTGCTTCCTTTCGAATACAGTCATAACGTCGCTCTGCATCTTCGTGGCTTGCCAGCATTCTAACGTCCTGCTTGTTCTGAGAAAGGGCTGGCTTAGTTGGCTACTCAACCTAACACCCTTTCAGGCTGTTGTTCTTATTCGAGATCAATCTACTACAGATGACTGTTGTTCACTACAGAGATATTTTCAACTTTGCATTCTTCCGACTCACTCTGAAGCATTCAGAACAGAGCAAACCATACAACCAGCTGACACAGTCATACTGCAGTGGTCTAATGATCATTAGGTGGTATTACTGCCACCTTAGAAAAGGTGTTTCATGGCAAGAAATCGTCAGTTATAAAAGAAGAATTTAAATTTAAAGCTGCAAAGCTAGTACTCGATCAAAGCTTTTAGGCTATTATGCCTCATTGGATTATACCTTCGTGGCAGGAGCCGGAACGGACATGAACCCGACCTACCTCTATAAAAATGTGGAGGACTGAATATGAAACCCAACAAAGAAAAACTCGAGGAAATCCGCAGAAAGCTGCGTGAGTCATTCAAGAAAGACAAAATGTTCATTGAGAATGAACCCTCCTACACAGGTGATCCAGATAAGATCTTTTCACCCGATCCCGAGGAATTGAGTGACGAGCATGAAAAAGACGAAGACCAAAGAAGAGAGACAGGCTGAAGAATCAGTGCAAAAGTATCTGAAAAATCAGCACTAAAACCCATCCATATATGGGTAGTAACAAAAAAGTCAGACGCAAATAGCTCAAGTCTTCAAACTATTTTTGGCTGAGCCCTCACTATTTGCCTTCATACCCTCTATATATTTTCTAATGCCTCCATAGGGGTTGATAAGATAACAACACGATTTATACACTCTTGACGCATGGAACCTTCCAGACACCTGCAAGTCTTATCTTTATTGGAATCAACCCTCTTATAAGGATGTAAGAATGCAGGTTTCTCCCAGCACCACTTCAGTTGCCCAAAGCACCCTTGACTCCGTCAAAGCCATTTCTCAGCGGATACGCGCCCTTGTTCTGGATAATTTCCTGAGTACAGAGGCTATGAAAACACTGGCTAAAACCGGCTTTCATCCATCCGAACGCCTGATCAGCCGGGAAATAGAACACTGCGATCTGTTTCAAACCCTGATTATGGGTCTAGCCTGGAAACAGCTTTCTGCAGCAGGTCACATCGCTTTAAAACAGATCTTTGTTCATGCCACACAAGCGTTGAATGAAGCCATCTCAGATCTGAAAGAAGGAGAGCAGCTGGCTCTCTTTGTCGATCTGGATGACGGAACGGTTGAAAGCACGCCCTACTTTTCCGGATTGACAGGCAGCCGCAACCATATGACGCCCGAAAGAAGTTCAACCTGGTGGAAAGCTCAGGCCAAGCGTTCCTATGCATTGTGTGGAGCCCAGGACTTTCTTAAACAGGCGACTTCAACTGGCAAAGTGAAAATCTGTTACCTGACCAGCCGATCTGACCCTTCTCTTCAGGCTGATACCATAACCATGCTGAAAGCTTTCGACTTCCCGGATGTCTCTCAGACATCCGTAAAAATTGCCCATAGGTTGAAAAGTAAATCCGATCATATTGAAGACGTGAGCAAAACGTGTCAGAAAGCCATGTTTATTGGTGACAAACTGGGCGACTCGGGCATCAATACATCCGTCAGCCCCGAGCAGCTTAGAGAAACCATCCGAAAAGAGACCCGGGAGCACTGGGGTAACGATTACTTTGTTGTCACCAATCCTGTCTATGGCCCTTCCTGGGAAGGTATTACTCATACTCCCTATAAAGCCACAGCCTCCCAAGAGCAGGAAAAAAGGCAGCAAACATTACAAACCTGGGATGATCCAGAACTCCCCTGCCAAACTCCTCCAGCGGCACTCACTCAACAAATGCAGCAGGCACTGCTCTATATGCAGAGTCCGTCTTACGATGCCCTGACTTTGCAAACCTGCAGACGGGCAGGTGCAGAGTTTGAAAAACAGATAAACGATCAGAACACATCGGATAAGGTCGTCGTAATAGACATCGATGGTACCGCTGTGAATAACAGTCGGTGAATGGCTGGGTTGTGTGCAAAAGGACAACTCAGCAGTCAGAACTCACTGCATCGCTACGTATTATCGGGAGACGCACCGGCCATTGAAGGCGTTAAAGAGCTGGTACAGCACTATCGAAAACAAAATATACCTGTCGTCTGGGTAACCAACAGAGAACCCAATCCGGATTCGAAAACCTCTGACAATAAAATCAGAGAAGCCACTCGCAAACAACTGGAACAACACGGTCTCTTTCAGGAAGGTGATGTGATCCTGATGAAAGGTGATTGTCAGGGTTTTACGCCAAAAGGAGAGACGGAGCGCTGTAAGAAAGGGCGTTTTGAAGCCATAAGACACGGACGCGTTATCCCTGGCAGAAACAGAATTGTTCAGTATGTGGGTGATGATTCGGCAGATCTTGAACCGGATGCCGAACCTTATCATGACATCAACTGTGATCACTGGCCCTCAGAAGAATCTTCAGAAATCGGTAGCCGTCGTATTCTCATGCCCAATCCGATCTTTTATCGTGGCTGGCATCAGTCGCTGGTAAAACATTGGGCAAAACAGGATAACAAGCCCGAGCTTTCGAGTGATCTGGCAAAAGCAGCAAGAACCAAGCTGGAGTTGATACGCTGGAGAACGAAGGCAGAAATTGCCGAAGATAACCTGCACGTGCTGAGACAATTGGAAAAGGTGATTGCGCCGGACCAGCCAATATCATAACGGTCAGTATGGCTAACCACTTTGAAACTTAATGCGTAAAACAGACTCAAAGCACTACAAGATAGGTGTTTCCAGGCTCTAATAACTTCATGTTCAGGTTTGGATTGAGTCAAAGCCAGGGATGGCAGACCCTATTTCTGATTGAAATCAACGCAGGACATTGGGTCTAATCTATCAATGCATAAAGGTAATTATGGAAGGTGCGCTCCCCCCACAAAGAAAATCATCATTAAAAGTTGAAGAAGGAGCATCCCCCTCCTCAAATAGAATGTCTGCCATCTTTAGTAAAAGACAGGTTTCATCTGCAGGCTCCAAAAGAAACAGTCAGGCCCCATGCCTGGATAGGGATATGTCCCAGAATCCCTATGCAACCATTAGCAGAAGAAGAGGAAAGAAAGTGACCATCTCTCAATTTCCCCCTGTAGCAGACTACTTCAGAACACCTGAACGGCTAAGATATGATTTAGAGAAACTTCAGCCCGACCCCCACTCACTGAGCAATCTTGTTAGTAATATCAAGATTTCTGCCTATACCTTGTCGAAACATGGGCAGTCAGCCCAAGCGAGTCAAGATGACGATATCTGTCAGCAAGTTTTTCTATCCAAGCTGTCTTACCATCCGGAAAATCGTTTCTCCATGAGTGACTTCCACCTGCTGGTCAAGCTGATTAAGGCGGTAAAACAATCACCTGACAAACCCATTCTGATGCCTCTAATGGGAAGTATTGCCCATGCTTTCGTCACCGAAATGGCCGGTGCGTTTGATCTATCCTATGATGAATTGGATAGTATGCGAAGGGATTCTGAAGCCGATAAAATTAAGCTTGGAGAACTACTGGTACAACGAATCAATTATCTATGTGCTGATGAAACCTCTGAAGAACAGTTACAGAAAATTCTTGCCAAACCTGAGCGCATCAACCACATCCAACACCCGAAACGTGAGCTGATCAGGAAAATGAAAGATTTTTCAGATCTGATAATAACAGGCGTCCTTCCCAAAAACTCCGTAACCTGTCAGATTCGAGGTATGTTCCTTGTACTGATTGATCATCCAGAACGAGTAAAGGATGACCTGGAAGTCAATGAAGTCATGATAGAGGCCAATCGTCTTCTTGCTGAGACTCCAGAAACAAGCTCAATAGACACTCTTTTGGATTTATGTGCATCGGCCTCTTAGCCTAGGATTCAATAAAGGATCAGCTTAGTCACCAGTCCCTAACAATTCATCCTTTAACTCCGGATAAGCAGTATCAGGGGATAGCCAGATATTAATGAAAGCTCTAGCATGCTCTGTCCCTATACTGGTACCCAGTAACTGACCTGCCTGATAAAAAAAACCTCGTCCATCATTGAGAACAAATAATAAATGATCCCCTTTACGAATATCTGGCCATATAGCTTCCAACTCAGACAGCCATAGTTTACGACGACTTTCTTTTATACCCAGGTGCTGCCATTGGTCGTCCGTTGCCTGCAACAGACCTCCTTTCTTGATGTTTCTGCGATAGGTGATTTTCAGTGCCAGTTGATCCTGTCCTGATGAGTAAATACCTTCGGGTGTGCGCAGCTCAGAATCATAAATAACCCAGAACCCCCAGGTAAGCTGACTGGCACCTACGGTTTTCCAATCATTCCAGACCGCTGAACTGCCTGATACCTGATAACTTAACAACCATAAGAAAACAATTTGAATCAACCCTTTCATGAGCTGGCCTCCATGCCTGAGCGCTCTTTGTATTTCTTGAGCCAGAACAGCACTAATACTGAAAAAAGCACCCAACACAAAAATAGAACTGAAGCGGTCAGGTAGAAGTTCATCGGCAGAACAACCGCTCCGAGCCGGGCTCCGGCCACATAGCTCAACATCCCACCAATACCGCCCAGCAACAGTATTAACCCTGGAGCTCGCCCAAGAATTTGTTCCTGAATGTGCCAGACGAAAGAAGCAAAACCCAACCAGAGAATGATGAGCCACAACGGAATAAAGACAGTGTCGAACTGGAACAGGCCAAGCCACCCAAGGACAGTGTCCATGAGAATACCTTGAGCAGCGAGAAGGATTGCAAAAAGGATACTACGTGGAAAGATAAACCCGTTTAACAGCAGGAAAAATGCACCTAGCCAAAGGTATTTATCTTGCCCCAACACCAACAATAGCCAGAACAGATTAAACAGAATTCCAATCAGCACCAGTCTTCCGTTCGATTTCATAGCCGTAAAATCCATTACTTTTTTGAATTCTACGGCACAGATCCCTCATTGGATCATGATTAGCCCTGGCTTTCTGTTTCTTGATTAAAACGTAACTTAAAAGTAACCGGGACAGACTGGGAAATACTTTTCACTCCAGCAAGATCAATCAATGCCTGAATACCCGGCATCAGGCCAAACTTGCCGACATCCAGCAGGAGAGGCTTGGCAGTAGCCACCTCGACAGTCTTGTCTTTCAATAGGGTGACATTCAATAATTCCCGTAACCGTCTTGTCTTGCCATGCAGGGTAACTTTCGCCGTTACCCGAACTTTCTCGGTTTCACCGACTTCAAGACGCTCATGAAGGTTTTTGCTCAGTGTCACTTCAATGTCTGCTGTGGGGTATCGGGTAGTCTGGAAAAAAACATCCCTGAGCCGGCCGTCCCGCTTTTCAATACCGGTATTCAGACTGGCGAGTTCGATGGTCAGTGTTGCTTTACCAGAATCAGAGATACTGCCGTCAATGGATTCAAAGTGCCCCACCGTACCAACCTGGGCTGCTTTAATGAAAGTGAAATAGAGTTCGGAATGACCTTTATCAAGATTCCATTGCGCCTGAGCGCTGCCAATCAACAGTCCCGATAGAGCAATTGCCCTTAAAATGCTGGCAAACTTCATAAGATTCCCTGATTCTTCTTTTTATCGTCTTGAATCTGCATCCTATCTTCAGTGACTTCCACTGTAAAACCCCCAAAGGGTCAAATATGACCAAAAAAAGACACTGACGTTACATTTTCCTATGGTTCTCTCTGGATGCCTTTTATATCAACTTCTGTATCTAAATTCTCACCTGAATAAAAACGGTCTTAATGAAATATTCAAATCTGCGTCTATCCTTAGACGCACCTTGGAAGAGCAGAGTTGAGGCCTGTCATGAAGTCCATTGCCCTGTCAGGTGCCTATTTCAAATATACGATAACTGTCCTATTTTTAAGTGTTTTATGCCATCAGGTTCAGGCCAGTTCAAGCATCACAATTATGGTTGAAAAGATTCCTCGCTGGAATGAGGAACTCAACACCAGAGCCATTTTCACCGTCAAATCGCTAGAGCTTAAGCAACAGTGCGGTCATTTTGCCCCACTCAATGACTCAAGCATTCTCTATACAACGGCCAATGGTGGTGGCAGCACAGACTCTTCGGGGCAACACCAGGACAAACCTGCAGCCCCCCCTGAAATCCGGGTTATCGATGGCAGATATGAACATCCGGACGACTACGAAGAACTGAGAAGCCAGCCACCACGCGATCCATCAGGCCCTAAACCGGAACCCGTAAAGTATGGTGAACTGACTGCTCAGCAAATTCTCGAACTGCATCTTTTATACAGTTATGCCCACCAGCAAGGTAATACAACCCACAAACTGGTAGGCGACTTTCTGGCAACGAATACAATGCACTTTGCCATAAATAGCGACCTGAATCCTTCAACATCTGGCCTTCATCTTATCGCCATACCCACAATGTAGCCGTGGATTCAGAACATCCGGCAACAACGGTTGATTCGGTAGTACAGACCCTGGCAGCCACTCAGCACCCTGCCGTTGTTCTCTCTGTCTTTATCAGTGAACACTATGCCGACCATCAGATTTTTGATTTTGTCCGATTCATTCGCAGCTGCTTTGGCTTACCCCCAAGTGGTTGAGCCTTCACGAAACAGTTCTCTTTGTATTTTAATCAGAGACATTCAGGATGGAGTTGAATGAAAACAGCCAACTACTGGCAAATGAAAATTATCCAGAGCTTGCTGTCCTTCCTGCTTTTTATAACAGGATCAATTCATGCAATGGAATCCGTGATCAGTCTGGTCATTGCGACGAATCAATGGCATCAGTTACAAAAAGCACCTCCCGCTTTAAACCAGACTGTTTCCAGTTCCCAGTATTTGCTACCAGAACCGTTACCCCAGACGTCACCTCCGGGAAAACAGGTTCGATATTTTCTGGTACCTGAGCATCCCACAACGCCTCCCATTATTCATTACAACTGCATAAAAAACCTGACCCTTCACGTTCATGATGATGTCAGCCCTCTCTATTTACCCGATAAGCCTCTGTTACCCAGCCCCCTTTTTGCTGAATACGATTACATTTCACTGAACGACTACACCGAAAAACACTACATTATTTATGACCCTTATCCTCCGGAGTTTGATCCTGATTCAAATCCGGATCAACCTGCCGGGGAAAACGCTCATGAAAAAATACTGGCAATCCCTATAGAAGACTCAGATCAAAGTTCTGAGTTTTACTTCATTGAGGTCAAGCAGCCTCAATTAAGACTGATTCTGCGCTTTAAAGATCAACGGTTGATGATTCATAACGTTCATAGAGACATTGATGAGCTGTTTCGTTCTTTATCACTTGAGCCTGACTTATCTGTCGATCACTTAAGCGATCTAAAACTCTATCTGCCCCCAACAACCTCGACCCCCGATATTGCACTGGAGCTTTCAATGCCCCGGGATACTCTAGGTCAGCTGCTCTATAGTATGGGTCTGCTAGTTGCGGTCGCAGAAGTAGATGGTGAAGTTGTCTACCTGTTGAAGTGGCCTGATGGCTCTATTACCAGCATAACCGCCCGTGAGTTTTACCAGCAGCTCAGTATTGCCTTCGAAGCTGAGCTGGAAGCATTTATCAACGGTCCACTTTTTCCCACAGTGGCGCCTGAAGTATATAGAAACGGCTACGCTCTGCCCCCAAGTACTTCAGGAAATTCATCCTACCGGGACTGGTGTAATGCCAACGGTTTCAGTAGAAGTGACGGTCATGCTTACTTGCGGAGAAAATGGTCTCGTAACTGGCAGGTGCTGCGTTCAAAAGAACAACTTTTTCAATCGGCCGGGATCAGCCTTGAAGATGTACTGAAAAAGATCTGGATGGCACCTAAAAAAAAGAAAAAAGGAAAGAATCAAAACAAGGTTTCTCCACCCCCTCCGGCTGCGTATCCACAGGATAAAGAAGAATCATCCCCCAAAGCAAAACCGGAAGAGCCCCCCTTCAAAACAGGATCAGTAGACCCTTCGAAACTGCCCGATTTCTCCACACTGGTCAAATCCATAGAGGTTAACCGGGTCAATCATCTTGAACTGCAGGCAATGTCCCAGGTCGCCAAACACCTCTGGGCTACTTTCTTTTTCCTGACGGGGATTGACCTTCCGGAAGCCAACGCTCAAGTATCTCGTGAAACGCCGACTCGAATTGCCATGAAATGGTTAAAAAACAGCGCTAATGAAATGATGCCTTCGGGCACCTTCCTGGATCTGTTCACGCTTATTGAACAACTGGGAATTTATTCCCCCGGATCGGGTGCTCGACTGAAACCTTCTACAGTGGTTGCAGGTCTTTGTAAACATTTTGGCAACAAAGACCCTCGCTGTATAAAGCTGAGAAGACACATCAGCTTTTTCAGGTTAGCTATTTACCAATGTCCTGCTGTAGAAGTGGGTGCAGCTCAAGTAATGGACTGTCTGCAATCAACCCATGATCTTCTTACGCGTCAGGTTAATCTGGACTCCCTGAAACACTCCAGCCCCCTATTTAAACGACACTTAGAAATTATTACAGGCCATTTGGACATGGAGCTGGAAGACGATCAATCGCCTTCCCAGCAATTAATTGATGCTGTCATCTATCTGATCGATCAGTACGACCTGGACGAACAATGGCCCCTGTTAGCCTATAACCTGGGCCTTCCTTCAAACGTGCTTGAACTATTCAAGTCATTTAAAACAGGAGTCAGGGAAATAAAAGGAGAATGGCAGTCAGTCATTCATGCCATTTTTAAAGAGGCTCTCCAGTTCCGGGATGGCTTTATGGATCCACTGGAACTCTCACTGGCTCTAAGGGAAAGCGGACTGGGCATCATCGCCAGTATTCTGCAATTACCCGAGTACCCCCGCGATGCATCGGTTTCGGAGATGCTGATTCGTTTCTTCGACTCAACCAGAGACCGAATGTTTCCCAACCGACCTTCTTTGGATTTAGCCTACAAAACGCCTGCTGAACTGATGTTATCCGGCCTTCTGGATCATCAGCGCATTGGCAACGCAAAGGTGGTTCTGACAGTAAAAGACTGGGATACCCAAGTCGACCACTTGTTGATTGGGCATTTTCCCGACACTTGGCGAACGGTTCTTAATGATGCCCTCTATCTGAGCCCACAACAATCCGCACCTAATTTTTACCGGCTTATATCCAACCCCTCTCTTGTCAGAGAAGAGATCTATCCGGCCTATACAAATAAACTGCCTCTGGGTAGCCGGTACATGGGCACTATGATCCCTTCTGAAAGCCAGCGTCACTCGCTCAGCGATACCATGATTTTCTTCAGTGTGGTGACCAACGCTCTTCATACCCTGCAAAAAATCTCCGAAGGCCAGCATGCCAATGTCATTCTTCAGGGTATGTGGCTGGAATTAGGAACACAAGCCAGTCAGCTGGTCATTTATTCTGTTCCACAATCGTCGCCACACACCCTGAGCATTCGTAGCAACTTAAAACAATTACTGCTGGAGTGGCTGTTACAGGCTCCGGTTTCCCCGGCCGAAAGTTCATTGCTGTTCGATTCTGCCTTACAGGCCTATAAGCAGCTTGATAGGGAGGCCTCCCGCACCTATCTCTCCTCTTTTATTTCCATGTTCTTTAAATTGGTGGCTATAGATGAGAGTCAATACGCTTTTGAGTTCGAGGAACTATCAAGATCTTTCACAGTGTATGAATGGAATAACGAAGTAACAGACCCTCATCTAACATTTCGAGAACTGATTCACCAATGGCTTTATGCCACCGCTGAAAAAAAGTGGCCCAAGCAATCCATGATCAATGAGCGCAGCACTGATCACTTCCTCTTCCTGAGGCTCACCCATCCCGACAATCTCAGAGCGCTTTTACCGGGTGCGATTCCCCAATACTTGATGGTACTTTCAAATCACCACTCCACCCTGCTACATGATGCGCCCTCTCTTCTTCTGCAACGGTCTGGCCCTCCTATGCAGAATAAAGTTATCACGGTAGCTTCTTCGGAGGGTGGTGAGCCAGGCGATTATTACTCTCATATAGAGCAGTACGATGGCAACTACCCGTCTACTGTCGCTTTTTTCAATATTAAACCGGGCTTGAAAACTCTGACAGCGCTACTGCATGACTTTAATGCCTGGCCTTTGAAGACTCGTGTCCGATACCTGAAGGCTTTAATTGAGCTGATTCAGGAGAACCCTTCATTTCAACGACCTCTCCATTTACAGCATCTGGTTGCTTTTGATCCGGAACTGACAACTCCCGGTATTCTCCTTGAGCCAGGTCTGGTACAGGACTTCAATCCCGGAGCATTTGCCCAGCTGGTTCTCGAAATCATGACGGGACAACCGCTCCCGGAAGAAAAATACCCTCGAATGGCGCAGAGTATCAGTCTTTTAGAGAAAAGCTGCTTGAAGCTGTTGCCCTATTATCTCAGACCTATTCTGGAACTGATGAATATGGCGCACTGGCTACCCTCAACCAATACAGCCCCATCTATCACAACCCGACAGTTACTGCCTCTTTTGGCTATAGAGCTTGAGAATCTGAACCGTAACCTGCAATCGGTTCAACTCCCTTCAGCCAGCCATTTCATAGAAGGAGGCGCGCCACCCAAACTGGATGCTCTCTGCTCCTTACCCCTGCACTGCCATCCCGATATTCTGGCTGCAGCAGGAATGAGCTGTAATGCAAAACATTTGTTCTGTCCGCAATGTCTGATCGCATTCGATCATACCCGACATGTCTGGGAAGACCTGACCCTCAGACACTGGCTGAATTCACGTCAGAACTGCCGCAAAGCAAACCAGACTATTCCCACGGTGGCTCTTCAGCATATTCCTGACTTTCTGGTGCTCTGTTCAGAAAAGTTTGATCAGGATAAATGGTTGAAAGGCAGTATGACCAAACAGGATCTGGACTGGCTGGCTCAGCAGGATACTGCTCAGGAAAAGTGGCTGCTGCTAGCCTGGCTGACAGGCATCCAGCCTGAACAAATTGTCCTGGCTTATCAGCAGCATCAGAATAACAATCAGGATTTGTTGAAAGCCCTGTTCTCTGGGAAAGCTATTTCACGCGCAATGATGATCCAGGCTACGGAGCAAGCAGATACGCCACTGATTCATACGCTGCTGACTCATAACCTGGTAGAACCTGTGCACCCGTCATCAACGACTGTGGAAGTTCAATCGCTAAGCTATCAATACGCCCTTTTTCTACAGCAATACCCGGGGCTGCTGGATATTCAGGAGCTGGAACAGCGTAAATTGACTCAATGGCAAACGGCCGGTATACCAAGCTGGCTCCCCTTGGTTTCAGCCATACAGGAGCAACATCCAGCCACTCTACCCAGCCTCCTTCACCACTCTCTGGAATCCTGCAAGATTCTGGCTCCGGACATTGAGCACAACGATTCGACCCTATCCCTTGTGGACTGCATTATTTTTCTGGCAGACCGTCATAATCTGACAGAGTATTGGGCAGTTACCGGATACTTTCTGGGACTGGACTCGAAAGCACTTGAAAAGATTTCCCGTAAGAAAAACAACATTGATCGTCTAAGAGACACTCTAAACGCTTTCCTCAATCAGAATGGTCATTTCATGGATCCCAGAGTTCTCGGCACAGTCTTCAGTCACTCCGGCCTGGGACTGATCAGCCGCTTACTGCACTTCCCCATGGATATTACCCTGATCGATTCATCATTCCTGGTGACCCCCACTCTGGCGGCTCAAATCAATCAACGCCTTCACCATCAAACGGATATATTGAACTGGGTGCCCTTAAGCCTTCTCCACCCGGAGATAAACAGAAACCTGCGTAATGTTCGTGGCATTGCTGAGCCAGCTTTCTTGATTGAAGCCTTGAACCAGCAGCTCAGAAGTCACTTCCATCTTCCGGAGATAACTCCGCCCCAAAAGGCTTTAACAACTTCCGGTCATCCCCCATATTCCGGGCAATTTAGCCATTTGCCTTATGACGGTGAAGTCCAGGCATGGTGGATCATCCCTCTGGATCAACTTCAGAGCACTCTCCCCGGACTCATTGAACAGATAGAAAACGCAGCGATTGATCTGCAAAAAGCCCAGCCAATGCCCGACAACGTCTCTATTCGTCTGGAAACCGGAGCTCTGAATCAACATACCCCTTACCTGCAATTCGTACTCTATAAAAACCTGCAAACCGAACCGGGTCCTGTTCCTCTCTCCACAGACATAGCTCGAGGTTTACTGGGACTATTCAGTAGCCACCATCTCAGTCATAGCCAGTCTATGCAGATTGCACAAAGCACGGAATTGATTGCAGGCCTGATCAGGACCCGCCCGATATTGCCAGCATCCCGCTTCCATTACCGGCAGGCTTTAGCCCAACTGATTCATCAGTGGCATCTGCAGCCTCCCCAGCAGCGAATGACTCAAGACTATCGGGACATGGTGGAAAATGTCAGGGAGAACTCCAGCTGGTTTGATACAGAGATGCGCCTGATCGTTCCCATTGCCATGATCAATAAGGGGAAGACCAGAGGAAAAGCCGTCCAGTGCAAGCACTGCAACCTTGTTTTGAAGTCACCTAAAAGGCTGGAGTGTTGCGAAACGACACTGTGCCTTAAATGCATCAACACAGCCATTCAAGACAGTTCAACCAAAACCTGCCCTTATTGCGCGGCTAAACAAGAGCTGAGCCTGTTACCCTATACCGATCATGAATCTCTGGCTGTAGCAGCCAGTAATACCTTTTATCAATGCCGGGAATCAGGCTGCTCAACATCCGGAACTCTGGATACGCTGGAGCGGCACAGTTGGAGTAGACATAACCTGATTCCGGGACTGACTCATATAGTCGATGAAGAAGCATTCAGCTGGACTCAAAGATTCCTGATCCAGAGAGTGATCCGACAGCTGGCTGCTCAGCAACAACTGAGCCAGGAGAACCCACTGCTGACCACCTATGATACTAACAGTCTATTTGTGGTTCATGTATCCGACTCTGACCAGACACATAAGGTAAAACTGGTCTGGCAAAACAGTCAGATGGACATTCTAAGTGAAGAGTGCCACTTGTTTACTGCTGCGAATTTTTCACAGGGAGCACGGACACGCAGGGTTTCAGTGTATGCCTGTCCAGTCGCAAAACCATCTGAGGATGCGGGCTCTCCTGAGAAATATCAGACCCGTGGTGAAGCTTACCCCGTCGTACAACACTCAACCCATTGGCCAGATACTGATCGCGCCCAATACCTGATTCAACTCAGAGCGCTGCTCCAGACGCTGAACCAGATGAGAAGATATCCGAACTTTGAAGCGGCTCAACTGGTCCGGTTTCAGAATGATCAGGGGATTGAAACAGCCGGTATCCTTTATACAGAAACCTCCGGTACAAGCTCTAACCTCAACACTTTGACCGTTGCACTATCGGTACTGGCAGGCCAGGAGATATTCCCGGACCGAAATCAGATTCAACCCGCTGATCTTTCTCTGATTCTGAGTCACCCTCTGCTGCCAGAGCATATGGCATCGGCCTTGTTGCATTTTTTGCAGCCTATACACGACGGGACACTGGGCTCCATCATTGTCGCGCATCCTCACCCGACACTATCTCTCAGCCCCGGAGAGCCTTCTTCAGCCCTGTATCTGCTAAACCACCCGAATCACCCATTGGTTCTTACTCCACTGTCACTCTTACAAAAAACACTGGGGTATGGGCACCAATGGTACTGCTCAGGTTGTGGCAAGGTGCATAACTGGCCTCTGTTAAACCATTGTCTTGTATGTCCGGAATCCAGCCAGAAAGATGAAACCGACTTTTGTTCTGAATCAATCCTGAACCAAAGACTTCACCACCCTCCGAATGGGGCCGCACTGGAGTTACGCAGAAGTTCATTGCTCAACAGTCACAGAGCCATCAATGCCAATGAACTCGCCTTGGCTGGTTTTCAGTACAATCAGGAAAGCCGTCAGATTGAATGCCCTCAGTGCCAGTTGAATATCACTCCTTATCTTGGACAGGTGAATCCCTGGTATGCCCATCAGGCACTCAGACCCGGATGTCCCTACATTCGACCTTTTCATCTGCCCCAACCGCTGTCTTACTCTGTGGGGAAATTGATTGATTTCATAAAAGACTGTTATAAAAAAACACAGCCAGAGATTCCTGCAGCCGTACTTCAACAGCTGGGACAGACTGTATTGAAAGAGATGCACAGTTATCTTGGAGATTCAGAAAATCAGCTGATGGAAGGCAGAATCAATGCCGAACAGTTCTGCCGGACTTTTGCCAGAGCAACTCTGGAAATGGCGCGGGACAAGGTTTGCTCGATCTGTATGGACAAGATCAGTGATGTACGACTTAAGCCTTGTGGGCACGCTATCTGCAATGAATGCCTGCAGCGGCTTATGGACAACCACAAACGGGTCCACCCCAATGATCCACTTCCCTGTCATAAATGCAGAGAGCCCATGCAGGGCTTAGAAAATTTCAGGTAATCAACGTACGGCTTTTCTGTTCATCAGGAATGACTGAAATTCTGGAAATACCAGTCAATACACAAACAGCCATAAGAATCAGAAAAACCCGGACTTCCCACATAGGCGCAAGAACAATACTGAACGTGAAACTCAGCATTGTAAAAAGGATGGCACGACGCTTGTGGCTGGCCTTCATGCCACGATGGTTTTCCCAGTTACTGAGCAATACCCCGAAGTGACGGTGATTCAACAACCAGTGATGCAGACGTTGGCTTGAGCGGGCAAAACAGAAGGCCGATAACAAAAGGAAGGGTGTTGTTGGCAAGAGTGGCAAGAGTGGCAACACTATGCCCAGTACACCTGCTGCTAATGACAGCAGACCGATTAATGCCAACAACACTCGAAGCATTCAAAAACCTTTCATGGGATCAGGAAATTTAAAACGATAACCCAACTGGCTTTTTACCTTATCACTGTTCACGATTCGATAAGGAGATGCCTCATTTACAAACTCAGGTGCAGGCAAACCCGACACCTTACAGGCCTCAGTATAAAAATCACGTTTGGCAGGGTGCTCATCTGCTGAGCCGTTAAAGACTTCACCCCAGGCTTCCTGCTCAATAATGGCCGTCATGATGCCAACGCAATCATCAACATGAATCATGTTAACCAGACTGTCAGGCCCTTTGAGCTCTCTGCCAGAAAAGTACAAGCCTGGATTAATGCCTCTGCCCATCAGGCCAGAAAACCTAACGACCGTCATACTAAAAGAAGCACTCTCTGTGAAAAGCTCTTCAATGGGTAGCCAGGATATTCCCAGAAAAGCATCGCTGTCATGAGAAGCATCGTCCTCACGAACAACTTCACCGGTCTGGTGATACACAGAGGTAGTGGAGATCAACAGGACTTTTTGAACACTATGACTTTCTGCTTCATCTGCGATGCGCTGCATAATGACAGAAAATTGGACTGAGGGCTCTTTTTTGGCTGAGGGCTCTTTTTTGGCTGAGGGCTCCCTGGATGGAGGCACAGTCACGATGAGGATATCGGTATTGAAAGCCGCATCAAGATCTCCTTCAGGCTCAGGTAGAAACTTCAACACCGAGGTTTTCATTCCTGCGGCATTCAGCTTATTACACTTTTCCTGGCTGGTAACAGTTCCACTGACCTCAAAGCCCTTCTCGACAAGCACTTCAGCCAATGGCAGGCCCACTCGCCCGTAGCCAACGATACTGATTCTGGGTTGGGTGTTCACGGCTTTTCTCCCCTGCCACGCTTATTCTTTGGCAATTCAGGATTGGGTTTTCGAGCATGCAGTAAATGTTTTATGGCCATAACCGGATGCTTCAACAGCATTCGGGGTCCACCGTAACGCATGATAATCCGGGCTTTTTCCTTCATATCCTTTTTATAACAGTGGATTGGACAGTTCTGGCAAACCGGTTTTACCTGACCATAAGGACATTGACTCAAACGGAATCCGGCAAATTCAATAAACTCGCCACATTCCTGACAAAGCCCCTGTTCACGCTCCCTGTCGGAATGATGATCCCGACAGTAGATGCGCGTCATGGCAATAATCGTCTTATGCTCGTAGAGTAGTGCCCCTGTGAGGGGCTCTGTCGTTTTTCTCATAGAGTAGGTTGTATAGTCATAGCGGTTCAGGCAGCAAGCTGCTTTAGCGCTTCAAACTTTTCAAGTTGCTCAGCGACAAAGCTCTTATCCTTGTTTCGACGGATATAAAGCTTGAATACTGTGTTTCCAGAGTGGCTGAAGAACTGTACGGATTTGGTGTCTACGCCGTGAAAAGGCTTGGAAACCAAGGCAATTTTGCTGTACCCGTCCAACTTAAGATGACCTTTCAAAGGCGTATTCTTGTCACTCATGTTGTAGTAACCGAACTTCATCCCACCCTTTGGGAAAGGTCCGGACAGTTCAAAAATATGACCATCGACGTCGATAACCGTCAGCAGTTCACCCCAGCTACGGAATTCTTCCGTCAGTTTTTCAAAAAGACTGCCATCCAGCAAAGTCACCATATTTTCTGGCAGATTGCTGACCACCTCAAGCTCGCTAACCGATAGCTCTGCAGCAATGTCTGCTGGCAGTTTTTCCGGGTTCCCGGCAATGATAGCGCGAACGGCCTCTTGGCTGCTGATGGATGTCATGATGTTTACTCCAGATAAATAATTCTACTGCAAAGCGGTAATATACCCATCGCCTTTCAAGTTGCTACGTTGTTGTCAGCGCTCGCTCACCCCAGTCACCTACTTTTTGTAGGCTCCTGGGGCTTCACGAGCTTGCCGCCTAGCAGCAACTTGAAATCCAATGGGTATAAGCTCAGTGCGGTATTAAGTTCAAGACGACTTTTGGTGTGGGCAACCTTTAGGTACACCGGCAGACATTTGAGCTCTTTTTGCATGCCCTCCCATGTACACTCCGGACTCAGATTCTTCCCCGGGATGCCCATAGCCAATAGGGTGCCCATAGCCAATAGGGTGCCCATAGCCAACAGAGAGTGCCAGCAGATATTGCTGCAGCCCCTGGTTCATATTCACCGCCCAAAACTGCCCCGCCAGCGTCAGATCAAGAAAGTCGCCATTCATTTCGGCCAGACCATTGTTAACCCAGGCTTCAAACAAAGGACGGCAGAGACGACTGAATTCAAAGCCGCTTTCATCCATTTCCTTGAGGTTGAGGAAACCCAGATCAAAAGCAGCGCCTGCGGCATTGAAGGCTTTATAGAGGGGGCTGGGGGCCACTATCCCCATGACCGGCTTTTTGCCTGCATCAATGTCGGCATAGTAATCGTCCAGCTTGCGTTGCAGCATCATGCTGTGGCCACCCACATTGCCACCCGCACCGGAACCAAAAGGGATCACTTCTGCCCCGGATTTAGACAGATGATTGTAGAGATTACGCTCTCTCGAGTTGCGTCCCCAGTGGCTGACACTTAGACGACGAAAGTGTTTTTTATTCAGGAACTCGATGGCTGCCAGAAAACGGTCGGCTTTTTCTTCAGTACCTGCAGGGGTTGGCATAGAACCTTTTTCAATGCTCTGGGCCATACGGGTGTGCCCCATTATGATCAACTGATAGAGGTCTGCACCATCAATGCCACTGTCTACCAGTATCTCCAGATCTTTCAACCAGCTTTCTGTTGTCTGGTATGGCAAACCAAAAATCAGATCCACTACAACAGCCACCTGATCGGTCGACATCAGCTTCTGAAGACGCTCCAGAATCACTTCCTGTGGATCAATTCGGCTCATCTTACGGCGAATAGTCGAATCAAAAGTCTGGACACCCAGAGAGAAACGGTTAAAGCCGGCCTCAATGCAGGCATCAATTTTTTCATCGGTCAGACCATTGAAGCGGGACTCAAAGGTCATTTCGCAGTCATTGGCTAATGGCAGATGCGCCTTGATCACTTTGCCCAGTCGACGAATCTGTTCAGGAGTTAGATCCGTAGGGGTTCCACCGCCAAAGTAAACCGCGTGAATAGGTGCACTTTGAACTCTGGGTAGCACAGCCGTCATTTCAATTTCACGAATCAGATAGTCGACATAACGTTCTACCTGAGCTTCTTTCGTGGTGTTTTGGAAAAAACCGCAATAGGAACATTTTGTTCTGCAGAACGGGATATGAAAATAGGCAGCCCGTTTACCTTGGCCTGGTAACGCCATCAAACGATCCCAGGCTTCCTGCCATTGATGCGCAGGCAAAGGGGTACCCGCTCCACGACTGTGGGCGTTGGTCTTTTTATCAAAGGCGTGGCGTAGTGGATCAGGCGCAGAGCGACCAGTCATGGACTCTGTTAATAGAACGGGCTTGTTCATAATTTCATACAGCATTCAGAAATAATTCATTGACCCTTAACGCATCCACAAGGACTGGAGCTATTAAGATCAGTAAGCAACGTTGGATCTGCTATAAGACAGGAGCTGTCTACAAGGATAAAAACAACACTTCGCAGTGTTTGCAGAGGTCCAGGTCACCCCGATAAACTAATTAACATATTACTTTTCAGGCCATCTTAATGCAAACCATTATCATTTAGATATGTACTTATTCGAGACTGTATATCTGGCATAAATCAAATCACGTTTGCCTGGCCAATACCGTGATTCAGACCCTTGTCGTTTTTGGAAAAGCCGAAAGCATCGCTTCCTGATGAAGTATGAAAGGAGGGTGGAGACAGGCAATGAATACTGCCTTTTCAGACAGTATTCATCAAAGCAGGGTAATCAGATTTCCCACTTCACGCTGACAGAGAAGTTTCTACCAGACTGGGTGTAGCGATTAAGGCCTTGATAGGTACTGGAAAGGCCGCGCACATCATCCCACTGCCAGTATTTTTTATCGGCAATATTGAAAATGCCGGCGGTCAGTGTCACATCTTTAATCGGTTTATAGTAGGAGGTCAGGTCTACGATGCCATAGCCGGGGGCCGCGAACTGATCACCATTGGGTTCTGTTTCATTGGAAGACGTATCATTCTGGGAGATATCGCCCTTATCCTTATCTGCAACCAGCGTCCACATAAGCTCTCCTCCCCATTTTTCAGAAGGAGCATCGTAGCCAATACCAATGACAGCAGTTAACGGGGCAACACTATTTAGTGGTGAATCTTCTTGCAAAACACCATTACTGTCAGGCATTGTTCCGCGCCCCTGACTCCAAGCGACTGCTGTCCTTAAACTCGTACCAACAGGGGCTCCAATTACTTCGTCGAGCCAGAGACTTCCTTTGAACTCAACTCCTTTTATCGTAGCTTCATCCAGGTTCTGATATTGGTGCACACCGGCAGCCGGATACATAGGGTCAGACTTGACGTAAACCAGCTCAATAAAATTATCGTATTGATTGTAGAAAGCTGTCAGCTCAGCACTTCCCACATTGCCATTAACCCTTAACCCAACTTCAATGGACTGACTTTCCTCTGGTTTTAAATCTGGATTTGGCAGGACTTTAACGATACCTCTCAAATCTTCTTCAAAATACATGGCAAACATGTCAGGTGTGCCAAAGCCCTGACTGTACTGAGCAAAGCCTGAAAAAACCTCTGTGAACTTATAAACAGCACCTATCTTGGCAGACCAGCTTTCGTACGATTGATCTTGATACTCTTTTGTAAAGTAGGCATCTGTTTCTGGCATACTGGAAAAGCTGTCATAGCGGATACCTGGTGTAACTGTCAGACGATCACCCATCAACGTGATCTCATCTTGAAAATAGATACCGATTGATTCCACGGTTGCCTTGGGCGCATAACGATCTATTTCAACAGGCTCATCTTTAGGATTCTGAACATAAATCGTTTTGTTTAGATTATCCTGTTTTTTTCTCTCCAGTTCCAAACCATAACTAAAGAGGTGGCTGGTTGATTTAAAATCCAGCCCTTTGGTCATATTCAGATCAAACTGCCAGCTGGTTTCCTTATAGACGTAATCCTTGTTTCGCCCCTGGGTGTCCCACTTTGGAGAGATAGTATTGACCTGCATTTCATCATGGGTGACCTGATTCGTCTCAGTCTCCTGCCAGTTCAGGGTCCACTTGAACGTATCGAAAGCCGGTACAAAAGCTTCCCATTCATGAAACACACTCAGGCGTTGACGCTCGGTTGAGTCCTCTGCTTCAAACTTACTATAGGGAGATGGGTTGCCTTTAGGCTGTGTTCCCACCAGCGATTTCAGATCAGTATCGGAATTCTGCTTTCGCCATTCTGCTGTCAACCCGACACGGTGTGCATCATTCAGCTGATACTGCAGTTTACCCAGCACATTGTTCACGCCAATGTCTTTAGGATCAGCTTCTCCTCTGGCATCACCATTAACATCTGCGCCACCATGGGTTTGTGTTTCCTTGGCATCACGGCGGGTATAAATCAGAAGGCTTTCCAGATCACCGCTGCGGTTAGCAAACGTCGCAGTTTCAGTGAAAGCACTGTCTGCTGAAGAGTATCCGCCTTTCAGAGAGCCGTATGAATCATCGCCTTCCGGCTTAAGAAAGTCCGCAGGATCTTTCGTGATAAAAGCCACCACGCCCCCTATCGCATCACTGCCATGAATGGTGGATGCCGGACCTTTTACCACTTCAACCGCCTTGATGGATTCCAGATCAATGTAATTACGCTGGGAACGCAGGAACATTTTGGTGGAATCGAAAGATTTGGCTTGATCCACTCCGTCTACAGTGATTTTGACCCTATTGGCGTTCATTCCACGAATATTGAAGCTCCCTGCTCCTGTTCGACCATCGTCGGATACATTGACTCCTGGCTCATAGCGCACAAGATCGTCAATATCGTTGACCATTCTTTTCTCGATGTCATCCACCGTAGTGACATCGACACTGCTGGCGACAGAATCCAGTGTTTGCTCAGTTCGGGTAGCCGAAACAGTGACCTGATCCAGCAATGTTGCTTGTGTAGAAGAAACCTCTTCAGCCTTTGCTGTGGCAGCTATTACAGCCATGACTGCCAGGACCAAATGTGTTTTTTGAATTGTGGGGAGGCTCATTGTTCTGCCTGTACTGCTTGGGACCCGGACACAGTGTGTGTTGCCATCGGCATCGTGTGACCAGAGTCAATGACCAACTACGGCAAACCAGGCTGAATATTGAGGGGAGACAGCCGGGTTCACCCTGGAACTTGATTAGAATGTTAGTTTCTACAACATCCTAATTACAAATCATTATCGTTTAGAAATGTACGTACTTCCGGTTGAATCTGCACAGTGGAGCACCGGTTATTTCGTCCGTCTGAACTCTGCTACAACAGGCAGATGGTCTGATAAAGCCTCAGTTCGACCATGAACGACTCTGGCCTTGATCAGTTCAAGTCCGGAAGAATGGAACAGGTAATCCAGTGTTCTATCCAGGCCAAGACCCGGCTGGGTAGCTTGAGTGAACCACTGTTGTTTGTCTGCACCCGTTGCCTGTTCCGGTGTCGGAATAACTGCGTACTTTGAAGTCAGCACAGATAACTCTGAATCTTTCTGATACCAGAATTTTTCGGAGTCATCGAGGTGTTGATACTGCCCTTGCGGAATCAGGTTGAAATCACCTCCGGTGATCCAAAGTGACTTTACTCCCAGCTGATCTAATCGTTCATCCAGTTGCTTCACCTGCCTTTGCATGATGTCCAGCCCCTGGGCAAATGCATCCAGATGCGTATTAATGACCGTCAAAGAATCCATGCCCAGATTGATTCTGGTTTCCAGCAAGGCTCTGTTACAAGTCAGAGGTAGCATGGACTGATTCGGTATAGACGGAAGGTCATGCCTGATGGCACTCTCAATAGTAAACCGGGAGAATGTCAGCAGGTGCAGTCCACCTGGCTCTTTGCGGATATTTGCTCTGGCATGTCCGTTCAGATAGGTATAGGCAGTGTGAGTGCTGCAATGAAACCGGCCAGGCAAAGCGTCTTTGAACCATTGAATCTGGTTCATCCTGACTCGGGGATCTACGTCTACTTCCTGAAGCAGCAGGATATCAGGATTTTCGTCTTCAATCAGGTCTGCAACCTGTTCAAATACAGAAAGTTGTTTTTCCAGAGACAGTGCTTCCCTCGTTTCAGGGGGATTCCAGAGCTCATAAATACCCCCAGCCAGAAACTGGACATTCCAGGTCATCACTTTGATGGATTGACCCACTTGCAGCTTTTCCGGTGTTCCGGTGCATTGAACAGAAGGCTTGGCAAAAACGAATCCGGCCCCAAGCCCCAATTTCAGGAGAACAGCGCTCCACATCAACCACGACTGAAAAAAAGATGTCTTCGAAACTGAAGGCATAATGCCTCCCTGACCGGGTGAACGTCAGATCAGCCGAAGCCTGGCAGAGCTGTCTATGCCCGGCCAGGCCCCGTTACCAATCACGGGCACCAAGTATAGATACTCAGAGTCCCGGCTACTTTTGTTCTTTCAGTTTCTGCTTAACCAGATGATTGACACCCAACTTCAAGGCTGGCTGAACCACTTGCTGCTGGACAAACGCATCGTATCGCTCCTGATATTTGTTCATCCAGCATTTCGCGGGTATAGAGCCGCCCATGAGCCACAACGGCTTCAATGGTATTCAGTACCAAAAGGTTTTCCCTGGGATTCTCTCGATAGATCACAAAATTGGCTCCCGCACCGGTTTCAAAACGCACAGGCTGTCCAAGAGAGCGGGCTGGTAAAGTAGTGGCCGATACCAGCGCCTGCTCAGGCCCCAGACCCGACTCGGAAAGCAGCTCGATTTCTCTGATTAACGAAGCACCGGGAATCACTCCAGGCGCCATAGTGTCCGTCCCGGCATGAATGGGTACACCCGCTTCATACAGTTCTTTCACGGTCGCCTGCATCTCTTTCAATACTGTTTCAAAGGCTATCATCTGGGCATCATTCATGAAGCGTGCTGCAGTCATGCCTTCTTCTGAATCCCAAAGCGTATCCCGATAGTAATGAGGCAGCAGTTCGTTGGCTTTGTCCGCCAATAGGGTTTCTTGATTCTTGCTGGCCAGCACTCGCTCAATAGTGACCAGTGTTGGCGTGACAGCACCGCCTTGTTCCACCAGCGCTTTTACAAAGGTTGCTCTGCGTTTTTCGTCCATTTTCAGCCACTGCATGCGTCCTTCAATGTAGTTATCCGGGTTGTTTGCAGCAGGGGGAAAGCCCCGTAAATGTTGAGCATCGTCCAGCCTTGCCTCAGCGGCATTCATGCCATGGGGCACATGACCTACCAGCTGCATTTTATATTTGTGAGCAGCCACGCGGAGTGAGTCCAGCACATCAGGCTTCACATGGTCGTATACCTTAATGCATTGGTTACCTTGCTCGAACAGCTTTTTAACAACCTGATCAGCATCTTCAGGCTTTTTAACAATCAGAGAGGAGTCCCAGACTGGATCAGGGCCATCAATCATACGACCACAACTTACTATATCCGGACCTGCTATTTCTCCCTCTGAGATCAGGGTACGCATTTTCGGAGGATTGGCCCGGTTTCATGTCCCCCATGGTTCGGATTGTGGTAACGCCATGATAAAGATGCAAAAAGGCAAACAGTTCATTTTGATCCGGCAACGGCAGGTGATTCCAGTGGGCATGCATATCGATCAAGCCGGGCATCACAAACATTCCGGCGTAGGGGTCATTTTTATCGGTTTCAGCCTTTTCGATTCTGGAAATGGTTTGGCCTTTCACCTCAAGACTGATCGGAGCCGTTTCCGGTTCTCCGGGAATCACCAGCTCGACATGACTGAGCTTTAACCCGAGTTCGGGAGAAATCAGAGGAGCCGGTAACTGAATCTGTATGGTTACAACAGCGGCAGCCAGCGCAAGTAACAACGCCATAGTGAACGAGAGTATTTTTTGCCGTGATTCTGATTGCCTTCAGCATATTCGCAAGTCCTTGCTTTCGAACATTGGTAGAAATCTCATTTGACACAATACGATATTTAACACGAACGCATTAACTCGGTACACTTTGCTTACACTAAGCGCACCATGGAATGCAGACGTGCAAAAAAAACGACAATTGCTGGCTTTTATGATTTCCGTCGGGTTAGCCACTTCAGCATCTGCTGATGAAGGACGCTGGTATATTAATCCTGCCATTGGTCTTCAGAACTTTGATTCTGAACGAAATCTGGATGATGCCACCACACTGACTCTGGGCGGTGAATATCGCTATAACGACCGTTGGGCCACTGAACTGAGGTTCCTGGACAGCCAGGCGGACGGAAAAACCGGGGACACGGACGTTAACCAGTATTACCTCGACGCCCTCTATTACTTCAAACCCATGACAGCCAAATGGCAACCTTTTGCCATTCTGGGTGTGGGTCATGCAGAGCTTGACGGCAAGCTTAATGACTCTCAGGAAACCCAGGCTAATGCGAGTATTGGTATACGTTATGCCTTAAACGAAAGTTGGTCACTGCGCGGAGATGTTCGAGGTATCTATGGAACCGATGACAATACCTGGGACAGCCTGATAAACGTAGGTATCAGCTATGCCTTTGGAAGCCGTTCAGCACCTGCTCCAGCTCCAGCTCCAGCGCCTGTTGAAGCAGACACGGATCAGGACGGCGTTCCAGACCGTCGTGACAACTGCCCAGATACACCAGCCGGTGCACCGGTTGATGCCAAAGGCTGCGCACTGGATAGCGATGAAGACGGTGTTCCGGATTATAAAGATCAATGCCCAAGCACCCCTAAAGGCGCTAAAGTCGACGACAATGGTTGCAAGCTGGCACTGGTCAAAGACATCAGCATGAAGCTCAGTGTCAACTTTGCTGCCAACTCTGCCGAAGTGACCGGCAACATTGATAACGTTGATGAAGTAGTTCAGTTCCTGAAAGCCTACCCTGAAGTACCCGTAGAGATTTCAGGTCACACCGACGACACCGGCTCTGCTGAATACAACAAAAATCTGTCACAGCGTCGTGCAGATTCCGTGCGCAATATTCTCATCGATGACTATGGCATAGAAGGCGACCGTGTCACAGCCATCGGTTATGGCGAAGACCGGCCTGTTGCCAGCAACAAAACCGTTGAAGGACGTGCTACCAACCGCAGGGTTGAAGCCTCTCTGAAACATAAGATCAAGCAATAATTCCTCCAGGGAGCACCTCTCTGGTTCTCCCTCCTCTTTTCCAACCCATACCCATCTACTCCTCTCGGCACTATTGGTCGTTAGGGGGCGTTGAGATGCCGGAATTTTTATTATTCTTCTTATCAAATCATTTAATCTAAATGATAACGATTTGTATTTATATTAATTTTTAAATATCATCCCGTTCCAATAGCGCCCAGTGTTCGGAAACAATGATGTAAGCACTGGCCAGGACGTGTCACCCATAAAGCACACGATCTGAATACCAATAAAACTAATAAAACGCACGCAGGATAACAATGACGTTTACCAGAAGCAGACTGGCTATTGCTGTAATGACGATATCTTCCGGGTTCGTCTATGCAGAAAACCAACCCAAGACCGACACCACGCTTCTCAACCAGGTGACGGTCACTGCAGCTCGAGCTGAAAAAGAGGTCAGTGATATTGCCCAGACCATTCAGGTCGTTGACCAGTACCAGGTTCAACAGGATCAACCCGACTCCGTTGCCCAAGCGTTAAAATCCCTGCCCAACGTCACAGTCAACGGTGGACCCAGAGCCAACTCCCAAAATGTTAATATTCGTGGTCTGAGTGGTAATCGTGTCCTGCAGGTTGTTGATGGAGCCCGTCAGAACTTTAATAACGGCCACCGTGGCACCTATTTCATGGACCCTGAATTGCTCAAGTCCATCGAAGTCGTAAAAGGTCCCGCCGGTACTCTCTGGGGTTCAGGTACTATCGGTGGTGTTGTTGTCCAAAATACCAAAACAGCAGAAGACCTGCTTGAACCCGGTCAGACTTTCGGTGGTTATGTTGCTCAGGGCTACCACAGCAATAATCATAACTCCCTGACCAGTGGCTCTCTTTACGGCATTGCAGACAACTTTGACTGGTTGCTTAATGGGTATTACAACGACAGCAATAACTATAAAACAGGCAACAGTGACGAGGGCAAAGGCGACGATATTGAAAACTCTGGTACTCGTGACCAGGGCGCTATGGCCAAACTGGGCTGGCAACTGAACGACGATAGCCGTTTGGAATTTAAAGCCCAGCATGCCCAAACCAATGCCAGCGTCCCTAGCAATCCGGCTACTTCTGTTGGCTCAAGCTCGCCGCTGATCAACCAGGAATCATCCAACACCAATCTAACAGCCAGTTATCTGTTTAACCCACAAAGCCCTCTCGTTCACGGACAGGTTCAGGTCTTTTACAACGACACCCAGTTTGACGAATACCGGGTTGAGAAAAAGCAAAGAGACGATACTGAGTACAATACGATCGGCGCTGCTCTCACCAATTTATCCCAGTTGAGCCATTTTGATCTGACCTACGGTCTGGATGTCTACAGAAACACGATTAAAACGAAACGGGACGACGCCGGCAATGTGGGCAATCGCCCTGAAGGCTTGGACGGTGAATCCACGACCATGGGTGCTTTTGTCCAAGCTGATATCCCACTGGCTGAAACATGGACATTGCAAACCGGCGTGCGCTATGACCGCTTTGAATCTGAAGACAATCGTTCATCATCAGATGTAATGGATAAAAAGCAGAGTGACAGTGCCGCATCTCCCTCTGTTGCCGTTATCTGGGAAACCAATGACTGGCTGACTCTGACCGCCAGCTATAACGAAGCTTTTCGCGCTCCTGGTATGGAAGAAATGTTCTCAACGGGCACTCACTTTCATGTGGCTACCCCTCGCTTCAGCTTCAGCAATGTCTTTGTGCCCAATCCGGACTTAAAGCCCGAGGAAGCCAAAAACAAAGAAATTTCAGCCCGGATGAACTTTTCCAATCTGCTGGGTAATGATGAACTCGCTCTGACAGCCAATATTTTCCAGAACGATATTGATAACTTCATCCAGCAAACCGTCGGCATGACCACAACCACCTGGAACAATGTGGACGAAGCCCGCCTGAAAGGCTTTGAAATCATTGGTGACTATCGATATGAGAACGTCGAGCTGGGACTCTCCTATGGTCAGACACGAGGCAAAGACAAAAAATCTGGAGACTATCTGGAAAACGTTCCAGCGGATAAAGTGGTGGCCAATATTGCGTACCTGGTTTTCCAGGGAGATCTCAAATTTGGTTCGCGTTACACCCACGTCAAGGCTCAGGATAAAGTCAGCGACAGCTACACCGGACCAGAAAACTCAGGCAGTTATGACCTGATCGACCTTTACATGAGTTATGAGCCTGCCACCGGGGCCTTGAAAGGGATCAAGACAGACCTCACGGTGAATAACCTGACCAACGAGTACTACCGGGTAGCCTGGGAGCAGCTCTACGAATCGGGTCGCAATATCAAACTGAATGTTCGCTATCAATTCTAAACCGCTATTAAGCGACAGAAATAGTCTTTCATCTCAACAGGGGTGAAAGACTATTCACCGCAATCTGAGTGCGACGAATGATCAAAAGTCTCTAATGCAATCAGTTACAAACTCAGCCAATCCCGCTACTCCTTTACGGGCATAAGTCAAAAGAACGGTTTGCCGAACAGATCATTTTTTGACTTAACTCAAAAAACCAAATGATAATGATTTGTATTTAGCTTGTGTTTTACATATTATCTAACCCCGTCAACACAAGCGCTTCGGGGTTTCAAAATATCGCGCTTGTGTGAATGACTTTATTCAGACCCATCAAGCAGTACATATAGGCCAACAATGATGTTTACCAGAAGTAGACTGGCAATTGCTGTAATGGCAGTGTCTTCCGGTGTTGTATACGCAGATAATGCACCACAAGCTGACACAACTCTCCTTAATCAGGTGACAGTTACTGCCACCCGATCCGAAAAAAATATCAATGATGTTGCCCAGACCATCGAAGTCGTAGATCAATATCAGATCCAGCAGGATCAGCCGGAATCTGTAGCTCAAGCAGTCAAGTCTCTTCCAAACGTTTCCGTCAGTGGTGGGCCTCGCTCCAACTCTCAGAGCATCAACATTCGTGGCCTGGAAGGCACCCGGGTTCTTCAGATCGTTGATGGCGCTCGTCAGAACTTCAACAACGGTCATCGTGGCACTTACTTCACTGATCCTGAACTGCTGAAATCCATCGAAGTTGTGAAAGGCCCATCCAGTAACCTGTGGGGCTCAGGCGCAATTGGCGGTGTTGTTGTACAGAACACAAAAACGGCTGGAGAACTGCTGGAACCTGGAGAAACCTTTGGCGGTTACATATCCCAGGGGTTCCAGAGTAATAATAATGAATCTCGGACCAGTGCCTCACTCTATGGTGTGACTGATAACTTCGATTGGTTGCTCAACGGCTATTACAACGATGGTGGTAACTATGAAACGGGTACCAGCGGCAAAGGCAATGGTGACGAAGTAGAAAACTCCGGCTCCCGAGAACAGGGCGGCATGGCCAAACTGGGCTGGCAACTGAATGACGACAGTCGTCTTGAGTTCAAAGCTCAACAGGCTCAAACCAACGCCAAAGTTCCGAGCAACCCATCAACGGCAGTTGATACCGACTCCCCTCTGATTATTCAGGAATCTACCAACACTAACTTGTCTGCTGCTTATCTTTTTAATCCAGACAGTGCTCTGGTCGATAGCAAGTTCCAGCTGTTCTACAACGACACTGAATTCGATGAATATCGCATTGAAGACAAACAAACAGACAATACTCGTTATAAAACGCTGGGCGCAGCTTTTACTAACGAATCCAAGCTGAATTATTTTGACCTGACCTATGGTCTGGATGCTTACAAGAATACTATTGAGACCAAACGGGACGACACCGGTAACGAAGGTAACCGTCCCGAAAACCTGGATGGAGAGTCCACAACCGTAGGCGCTTTTGTACAGGCCGATGTGCCACTGGCTGAAGCTTGGACTCTTCAGACAGGTGTTCGCTATGACCGTTTTGAAGCCAAGGACAACCGCCCTGACTCAGACATTGAAGAGAAAAAGCAAAACGACGATGCTGTATCACCTTCTGTTGCCCTGATCTGGGATACCACAGACTGGCTGACCCTGACTGCGAGCTACAACGAAGCTTTCCGTGCCCCCAGCATGGAAGAAATGTTCTCGACAGGCACTCACTTTGCTGCAGGCCCCTTCATCAACCGGTTTGTTCCCAACCCAGACCTGAAACCGGAAGAAGCCAAGAACAAGGAATTTTCGGCCCGGATGAATTTCGTTGATATTCTGGGCGATGACGAACTCACCGTTACTGCCAATGTCTTCCAGAACGATGTAGATAACTTCATCAATCAGATCGTTTCAGGTACCACCACTACTTGGGAAAATGTTGATGAAGCTCGACTGAAGGGCTTTGAACTGGCCGGTCAGTACCGCTATCAGAATATGCAGTTTGGCCTGTCCTATGGCCAAACTCGTGGTGAAGACAAGAAGGCTGGTGAGTATCTGGATAATATCCCAGCCGACAAAGTCGTTGCAGACGTTACCTACCTAATGTTGCAGGGTGATCTGAAAATAGGTTCTCGCTACACCCATGTTCGAGCTCAGGATGACATCCGTGATGATTACGACTTTGACAACATTGATTCCTACGGCAGCTATGACCTAGTTGACCTTTACGTCAGCTATGAACCGGCTAGTGGTGCTCTCAAAGGTATTAAGACCGACCTGACTGTTAACAATCTGACAGATGAGTACTACGTCAGCGCCTGGGAAAAACTTTACGAACCAGGTCGCAATGTGAAGCTTAACGTTCGCTACATGTTCTAAACAGCCTTGAGCTGGTAGAGAACCTTGAGCTGGTAGAGAACCTTGAGCTAATAGATCCACCTGTAAATGCCGGACACCTGTCCGGCATTTATAGACATGGACGTATGGTATCTCAATAACGCTGGAGCAATTACAGAAATTCCTCCCACATATCCTTCAAAAGAACAAATCGTCAGATATCTTAAAATCAGTCTTTCTTATTCGACCCCGTTTGCCTGATAATCCGCGCACCGATTAAGAAGTATAAAGTCGTTTATCATGTTAATTTTACTGGCACTCTATCTGACCATGTTGTCGATAGTTGCTTATGGCTCCATGAAAGGTGCACGAAGAGAAGAGTTTTTCAGTGGCGGAAGAAGGACTGGCTCCTGGGTTCTACTGCTCACCCTGTTCGCGACCAATATGACATCCATCAGTTTGATTGGTGTACCCAGCCAGGCTTTTGATTCTGGCTTTATGGTGTTTATCTCCATGGGCCTTTCCACAGCCTTCATTGTCCCTTTATTGTTCAGCACCATGGGGCGAAGGGTCTGCGAGCAATCCAAAAAGCACGGATTCCTGACCCAGGGTGACCTGGTTCATCTCAAAACCGGCTCAAAATCCAGTGGAGCCATGATTTCTTCGATCTCCATTTTGTTTCTGATCCCTTACATCATTATTGGTCTGAAGGGCGGAGGCGATGTCCTGTCTCTGATTTTCTCCTCGTATCAATTGGCCATTCCGGAATACCTGAGCACCGGAATGATTGCACTGATGGTCTTTGGTTATGTTTTTTTTGGCGGAATGAATGCCACCTCAAAAATCAATTCGATCCAGGCGGTTATTTTTATGGCGGGCGCCGTCTATATAGCTACCTATCTGTTTTCAAAATGGGGTGGTTTTTCTAATAGTCTGCAATTACTGCAATCACAGAAAGCTGAGTTTTTCAGTCCTTCTGATTACCTGGCCAATCCGGGTAACACGATCTCTCTGACCTTTCTCGCTCTCTCTGTTGGAGCCTTCCCTCATATTTTCAGTCACTGGTGTACGGCAAAAAGCCCTGATCGCTTCAATCGCAGCATTCGGTTGTATCCTGCCTGCATTATCATTCTGTGGTTAAGCAGCTCTTTTATAGGCATGTTGTCCAATCTGGAGTTTTCTCAAAAACCTGACGACCCGGTAATCATTGCCCTGATCGGCAGCCTGAATAACGAGTTTGTGGCCGGTGCCATTGCGGTGAGTGTTCTGGCGGCTATTATGTCATCACTGGATTCCCAGCTGCTCAGCGCCAGTATGATCTTCCAGAAAAGTCGCAAAAGCATCGACAAAATGCCGTTGGCTATCATGATCTTGCTTTGCTACGCATTAGCTATCTGTACAACCGGTGGTATTTTCCAGATGGGTGTCTGGTCATTAACCGGTTTTGCGGCAATGACTCCTTTATTGATGGTCTGTATACGTCAGACTTCTGTTAACAAGATTCTCTTTAACGCCAGTCTGGCTGTGATTGTCGTTCTTTGGCTGGGTTTCTTTATGCATGCACTGGTAAAGGGCTTTGCAGACTACTCCATTCTAAACACCGGCATTGCACCGGTGGTTCCTTTGGTACTGGTATCGAGCCTGTGCAGCCTTCTGCTGGTCATGATCCAGAGACGAAGCACTCCAAAAAAAGCGGCTTTTGTCCAGTAATGAACGAAGTCCGCCCGACCACCTTCAAAGTCTTCGGACTTTCTAAAAAAGCAGAGTCAGAGGGAGCCTGGCTCTGAAGCCTGTTCCGGTGGAAACACCGGACTGCCTGGATAGATATCACAATCTCAACCAGTCAGAGCCTGCCAGTCATCAGCAATACTTCGGATTCTGTCTATGCAAAGTGATGATGTCCTGATACCCCAATCATTCACATCTGATGAATAATAGCGCTGTAAAAAAACAGCAAGAACAATCCGGTTTGGAAGGCCAGGCGTCTGATCAAGGCTCCTCAAGTCAGGAAACATAAACCTTCTGACCCCATTCTATGACTGAAATTTCAATCTTTTCAGCCAGTTGGGCTTTATTGTTCAACATCAAATAAATGCGAATTATTATCATTTAGTTTATTGAATACGACTTAAAGTTGCAGTACTCTTCACCAGCTAATGCACAAGTACTTTTTTATTGAAAACATTATCTCTGACTGTTTCATAAGGAATGAGGTAATGCAGAATATTTTCTTACGCTATGGGCATTCATTATGTCTCGAACGCTGATACTCACATTGATTATTTCCATTGCCGCCCATGTCGCAGTGGCGGTATACAATGGTCAGCAAGAAGATCAGCAACATAAGCTTGCCATGGGTAGCATCAAGGCCCCCATCAGCATGACTTTCTCCTCGGTACAACAGACGGCGCCTCAGCCTGAGCCAGAACCGGTCAGGGAAACACCCAAGCCCGTTAAGAAAAAACCAAAGCCGGTGGAGAAACCCAAAAAAAATGTCGTCAAGATAGCTGAGCCCGAACCCAGACCTGAAGTCAAAAAAGAGCCTTCAGCTGAAATAAAGCCAGAACCAAAGCCGGTGGTTAAGAAAGAGCCTGAACCCCAGCAGCCCCAGAAAGAGCCTCCAGCAGAAACTCAGGTAGTCAAAACTGCCACTGAAGAAACAAAAGTAGAAGGTGTCAGTAATGAGCCTGTTTTTGTCTCTCAGCCAGCCATTCGTAAGTCCATTCAGCCCAATTACCCTCGCATTGCTCAACGAAGAAATCAGCAGGGTATTGTCATGCTGGAAGTGGTCGTGGATACCGAAGGCAATGCCATGAACATAAAAGTACTGGAATCATCCGGCTTCACCATTCTGGATAAGTCCGCCATAGCCGCTGTTGAAGATTGGGAGTTCGAGCCCCAGAAGCGCAATAACCAACTGGTAGCCTCCCGGGTCCATATCCCCGTGGCATTCCAACTAAATTAACCGCTTGTGGCTAACACCCACCGTGAGCGATAGAAGATTTTCAAGATTATTAGCAGGTATTAATTGATGTTATTGGAACAGATATCTTCCTTAGGACTTATGGGCTGGCCCCTGGCCATTGTTTCCTGCATCAGCCTGGCTCTGATTCTGGAAAGACTGGTTACTTTTATCCTGCTGCCCAGCCTTAACAAAAAAAGCATGCAGACCCTGCTCAATGAAGTTCGTGGTTGCTCTCACTGCAATAACAGCCAAAACAAGCTCTGCAAGAATCTTGTCGCTGGCAAAGGGGTTCGCAAGGGTGTCGCTATTTTGCTGAGCCACAATGACTGTGAAAAAGAAATGCGTGAAGAAGTAGCCGGTTTATGGCTTCTTAAGCAGAAAAATGCCCTGCAAGCCTGGCTAAAACCGCTGATGCTGATCGGCATTCTGGCCCCGATGCTGGGCCTTCTGGGCACCGTACTGGGTCTGATTGGCATGTTCCAGGGTATTTCTGAAGTTCAGGGTCCGGTCACACCAGACGTTCTGGCCGGTGGTCTCTGGGAAGCCATGTTCACCACGGCTTTTGGCCTGATGGTCGCTATTCCTTCTCTGGCGGCAGCTCACAGCTTTGGCATCTGGGCTAACCACTATGTCTCCAAGCTGGAGTTTGCCTTGAATCATGCCAACTTGCTGCTGGAAGGTCTGAGAATGAACGACGATGGCATTGCTCTCACCCAGGAGACCGGTGCCTGCCCCGAGGCGGTACCAGCATGATTCGTATCTCCGACAACGAAGAAACCAGCGCGTCTTTTACTGCTGCGGATCTGACCCCTCTGTTGGACGTCGTTTTCATCGTTATGGTTTTCCTGCTGTTCACGGCCAATGTGCAAACTTTAAGCCTGCCAGTGAACCTGCCTGAAGCCAGTCGCGAGGAAGCCACTCTGACCCAGGAACCTAAAACCCTGACGGTCAGCATTCTGGCCAAGGGTCAGCCCTGGGCGCTGGAAGAGAAAAAATACGACACTTTCGAGACATTCAGTCAGGACCTGCTGACCAGCGTCAAGGAAGCTCCTGACACCACCGTATTGGTGGCAGGTGACCAGGCAGCCCCCCTGGGCAATCTGGTTGAATTGATGATTTTTTTAAGTGAGCACGAAATCACTGCTGCACAAGTCCTTATGGAGGAGAAAAGTCCATGAACAAAGCTCTTGGAAAGAAACTTCTGGCACCTCTGGCGATGGCTGTCTTAATGCCACTATTAATGCCACTATTAATGCCACTATCAGCAATGGCAACAGTGATCAATGCTCCTCAGGAAAGCAGTGTTGCTGAAGAAAAACGCATTATCTCTGCAGGCAACGGTATCACTGAAATTATTTACGCACTGGGCGCTGGTGAACAACTAGTTGCTGTGGATCTGACCAGCAACTACCCTCCCCAGGTCAATAAACTGCCCAAGCTGGGTTACCACAAACAGCTTTCTGCAGAAGGTATCCTCGCCCTGAAACCAGACATGTTGATTGGTACAGACGATATGGGACCCAAATCAACCATCACCCAATTGGAGATGGCGGGTCTGGAAGTTGAGTCTTACGGCACCAGTAATTCTGCTGAGAATATCCACAAGCGTATAAGCTCAATGGCGACTCTGTTGGGCAAAGAAGAGCAAGGAAAAGCACTCTGGCAGTCCATAAGCAGCGATCTGAAAGCCGCTGAAGAACTGGCAGAGGGCAAGAAAAAGCCCAAAGTTTTGTTTCTGTTAGCAATGGAAGGAAGGACACCTTCAGTCTCTGGTTCAGGTACTGAAGCCAACGCACTGATCAAACTGGCCGGTGGTTTCAACCCGGCTGAAGAACAGTTCAGCAGCTACAAGCCTCTTTCTAACGAGTCTTTACTGATCATGGCTCCGGACATCATCATCTATTCTGATCGCGGTCGGGGTCTGACCATGGAGCAACTACTGGACAGCCAGCCAGTCCTGAAGCAGACTCCGGCAGGAAAGAATGCCCGTGTCATTACTGTGGACGGCCGTCTGCTGTTGGGTGGACTGGGTCCAAGAACAGGTGAAACGGCCCTCAACCTGGCCAAGGCCTTCTATCCAGAATCCTGATCACCGCCACTGAGAACAACTTTCTGAGAAAAAGAATGAACCGTAGTCGTAAATCGGCGCTGTTACTGACCGTGCTGGCGGTGGCCCTGCCAGCCGTAATTGTGCTGTCCATTGGTACTGGACCTGTTGCCATATCGCCCATGGATATTGTCTCTATCTTTCTTGATCGACTGGGCATCACCAGCAGCTCGGTTACTGATCAAACCCGCCTGATTGTCGAGTCTATTCGCCTGCCAAGAACGCTTATGGGCGTAATGATTGGTAGCTCACTGGCCGTGGCCGGTGCCTCAATGCAGGGACTTTTTAGAAACCCTCTGGCAGACCCCAGTATCATCGGTGTTTCTAGCGGTGCGGCTCTGGGAGCGGGTATCGCGATTGTTCTGGGCGGTGTTCTATTTTCGGGCGTATCCAATACTCTCTTACTGGACTACAGCGTCTCACTGTTTGCCTTCGCCGGCGGTGTCTTAACGACCTGGATCGTCTATAAGATGGGCACAACCAATAACGGCACTTCGGTAGCCACGATGTTATTGGCAGGTGTCGCTATATCGGCTCTCGCCGGTGCCGGCATGGGCATTCTCAACTATATAGCGGATGATGCTACCCTCAGAAATCTGACCTTCTGGCAAATGGGCAGCATTGGTGGAGCCAACTGGAACTCGGTTCTGCTCTGCTTTACTTTGCTGGGCCCTGTCATCTTCATGCTCTGTCGTTACGGACAGGTTCTCAACGCCATGTTACTGGGTGAATCAGAAGCCAGACATCTGGGAATTGATGTCCAGAAAACCAAACTAAAACTGATCCTGGTCACGGCCATGGCAGTGGGTGTCTCTGTCTCGGTAGCCGGTATTATCGGCTTTGTTGGCCTGGTGGTGCCTCACCTTATTCGCATCATGGTTGGCCCGGACCACAGAACGCTGTTACCTGCCTCAGCCATGCTGGGCGGTATTCTGTTGTTGGCGGCTGATATGGTTGCCAGAACTGCTGTTGCTCCTGCAGAACTGCCGATCGGTATTGTCACTGCTCTGATGGGTGCCCCGTTCTTCATGTCTTTGCTGTGGCAACAACGCAAGAGGATTGCCTGATGACTTTTTATGACAAGAAGCGGAAGGCTCCTTATGAAGAGAAGCAGAAGGCTCCGGAAAAAAACCGGCTCGAAGTGCGAGGCGCTAGCGTTCGTATAGGTGAAAAAATACTGCTCAATGATGTCAGTATTTCAGTCGCTCCCGGTGAAGTAGTGACCGTACTGGGCCCGAATGGTGCCGGTAAAAGTACACTGATGAAAGTCATCAGTGGTGAGCAAAAGCCTTCTTCAGGCAACGTTGTATTGAATAACAGAACGGATTGGGGGCTGGAACAACAGGCTTTGATGCTTGGAGTATTACCTCAATCTTCCTCTTTGAGCTTTCCATTCACAGTTGAAGAAGTCGTCATTCTGGGACGTATTCCCTGTGCGACAGATCGGGCAGAAAATCTTGCGATTGTTGAAGCAGCCCTGGGTGAAGTTGACGGCCTGCATTTGAAAGATCGTCAGTACACAACCCTGTCAGGTGGTGAACGACAAAGGGTTCATATGGCACGGGTGCTCGCCCAGATTTGGGATGAACCGGATTTTGGTAAACGCTATCTGTTGCTGGACGAGCCTACCTCGGCACTTGACCCTGCTCATCAGCAACTGACTCTGAAAATGGCCCGAAAGCAGGCTGAAAAAGGGGTAGGTGTTCTGGTGATATTGCATGACCTGAACCTGGCAGCCCGCTACTCAGACCGTTTGGTCATTTTACAGGAGGGAGGCATTGCCGCTCAAGGAACACCTCATGAAGTGCTTACGACTGAAACGGTAAAAGCCGTATTCAATGTCGATGTCACCATCTCTGAGCATCCTGCCCATCACTGTCCTTTGGTTATCAACAACTAAGAAAGCAGTTCATAGCCTGCCAGACAAACTGTCCGGCAGGCTTGATAGATCAGCGAACCATATGCAGGAAGTGCATGTGTTTCTCGTACTGATCGATGATATCGCCGATCACCTGATCTTTTGACCAACCCATGATGTCATAATCCTGACCCCCTTCTCTCAGGAACACTTCAGCCCGGTAATATTTACTGTCCTCTTCGTCATCAATGACAAAGCTGGGCTGAGAGTAGGATCGTGGAATCACTTTATAGACAAAGTCTTGCTCTTCACCATGAAAAGCGGTCAGAGACGCAACAAACTTGGTCTTGTCAAAAGCGACTTCAGTCTCCACACCTTGCTCTTCCAATTCTCGAGACAAGGATTTCAGCGCTGGAAGCACATTGCTTCTCATGAACACCCGAACACTTTTCCGCTCTGGAAAATGGGTAATATTCTGCAGGCGATCCTGCCAGGGAATACCGGTATGCCCTCCACTGGGAGCCAGAGTCGTCTGGGACAGACTCTCTCTTTTCGCTGCGTCTATAGCCAGGGCTTTTAACAGTCCATAGCCAGACACCATTAACACCACAGCGAATGGCAAAGCCGTTGCAATTGTTGCCGTTTGAAGCGCCTTAAGTCCTCCGGCAAGCATCAGTACCAGAGCAACCAAACCGATCAGAGTAGACCAGAATACTCGCTGCCAGACGGGTGTTTTCCCCTCCCCCTTGGAAGCCAGCATATCAATAACCATGGCGCTGGAATCGGAAGAAGTCACAAAGAAAACCACCACCATGATGATCGCTATTCCAGACAGGAAGTCTGTAGCAGGGAAGTATTCAAGAAACTTGAAGAGTGCCAGAGAGACATCGTCCTGAACAATTTCCGCCAGATCTGTCGCACCATGATTCATAATCAGATCGATGGAAGTGTTTCCGAATACTGTCATCCAGATAAAGGTCAGACCTGCAGGTACAAACAGTACGCCACTGATAAATTCGCGAATGGTTCTGCCCCTGGAAATACGAGCAATAAACATTCCGACAAAAGGTGACCATGACAACCACCAGGCCCAGTAGAACAGTGTCCAGCCGCCTAACCAGTCGGTGGGATCATAGGCATACAGGTTGAACGTTTTATCCACAATGTCAGAGAGATAACCACCGATATTTTGCACCAGTAACTGAAGCAGCAAAATGGTTGGCCCAAGAATAATGACCATGGCCATCAGCAACAGCGCCAGCAGCAGATTGATCTCAGATAAACGACGAATGCCCTTATCAAGCCCAGAGGCTACTGACAATGTAGCCAGTCCGGTGATCACTATAATCAGAACA
Source organism: Endozoicomonas sp. (assembly GCF_051008435.1). Taxonomy (GTDB): domain Bacteria; phylum Pseudomonadota; class Gammaproteobacteria; order Pseudomonadales; family Endozoicomonadaceae; genus Endozoicomonas_A. Next base: position 38,398 of record NZ_JBPCXO010000245.1, read on the forward strand.
ACTTGAACATTGGTACTGACCTCAATATCAAACAGATAATTCAAGCCTGAGTTGACCTGGAGTACACCGTATCCCAGTGCTGTAGCCACACCAAAAGTTGTGCCCAGAATGGCAAAGATATCAATGACGTGGCCAATCACTCCGTGAATACGATCACCGACAACGGGATAAAGGGCAGACCGCAAAGTGAGGGGCAGATTATGGCGATAACCAAAGAATGCCAGGATCAAAGCCACAATGGCGTAGATAGCCCAGGCATGAAACCCCCAGTGAAAGAAGGTGATTCTCATGGCTTCGCGGGCAGACTCAATGGATGCCGGATCTCCCACAGGCGGTGAGAGAAAGTGCATGACAGGTTCTGCCACGCCAAAAAACATCAGACCTATGCCCATACCTGCTGAAAACAGCATGGCAAACCAGGAACCAAAGCTGAAATCCGGCTCTGAATGGTCTGGGCCTAACTTGATATCACCGTAACGAGACAAGCCAACGACAACAACACCAATGAGGATAATCGCTACAGAAGCCACATAAAACCAGCTGGCATTGGTCATTATGCCACTCTGCAGGGCTGTGGAATAACGCTCTGCCTGTTCAGGAAACAGGGCCGTGCAGGCCACTACCAGCAAAATGATGCTGGCTGCGCCTATAAAGACAGGCAAATTAAGACTATGACGAGATTCTGAAGGGTCAGACATAGAGATGGGAAGCTCCTGGAGTCAGGGTACAACGTTTGACTGAAGGCTTTGAGGTAGTAACAACAATAGACAATTTCAGACGAGATAGCCGAAAAATATTATATGTCTAATGTTTAGTGGTCAAACCATGTTTGTTTTTTTGATCAATTTATGGCAAATAAGCGGATCAAATATCTAATGACATCAAGAGATCAATATGTCCGAATCCTGTTACTGGAACGATGTTCTTGTTTCACTGCGGCAAATCATCCGGGCTACAGACCTTCATTCAAAGCGAATGATCAAAGTATGCGGATTGACCATCCCTCAGGTCATGGTACTCAGGGCAATAGCAACCCTGGGCGACGTTACTGTCAAAAGAATTTCTCAGAACGTGTCGCTAAGCCAGGCTACCGTTACGACCATTCTTAACCGTCTGGAAGATCGGGAGTATATCGAGAGAGTCCGGAGTACCAAAGACAAACGCATTGTTAACGCTCGCCTGACGACGGCAGGACGCAGTGTACTGGCAACCACTCCCCCCTTACTCCATGAAAAATTCATCGAGCGTTTTGAGTCTCTGGAAGACTGGGAAAAAACACAGCTACTCTCTGCCCTGCAACGGGTAGCCACCATGATGGACGCAGAAAGCATTGATGCTGCACCTGTTCTCGATGTTGGAACACTGGCTTCTTGAAAGCCAGTTAGTTTGAACTCTTATCATTAGAGCTGTAACCTATATGCCCGATATTTATAATAAAACCTGTTTATAGGCAAAAAGTGTCGTTTTCAATCAAGTTACCCGTATGTGGATTAACTGCGGTAGAACAGCTTGTAAAGCCTTAAATGCATAGACCTATCCATCTTAATAGGCCAATGCAGACAAAGATGTTTCATCTCACCAATGATGAAAGCCTTAAAAAATAAGAATTAAAGGTATAACTCAATGCAAAAAGCCGCGAAGACTCTGGGTGCAGCCCTTCTTATTTCGCTATCCAGCACAACGGTTTCTGCTTCCTCCTGCGGAGATATTTCCATTGCCGACATGAACTGGAGCTCAGCCTCCCTGATGGCTCATGTTGACCAGTTCATTCTCACCCATGGTTATGGCTGCGATGCCGAGCTGGTACCAGGCGATACCATGCCTACCAGTACCTCTATGGCAGAAAAGGGTGAGCCGGATATCGCTCCTGAATTGTGGAGCAATGGCGTCAAGGAAGTTCTGGAAAAAGGCGTATCAGAAAAACGTCTGCGCCTGGCCGGGATCGCTCTCTCAGACGGTGGAGAAGAAGGCTTCTGGGTTCCCAAGTACTTGGTGGATCAAGACCCATCCCTGTCCACCATTGATGGCATCGTAAAAAAGGCAAAACAATTCAAACACCCGGAAAATTCTGACCTGGGTGCTTTTTACGGCTGCCCGGCGGGCTGGAACTGCCAGATTACCGCCAGCAACCTGTTTCGTGCAATGGATCTGGAAAACAAAGGTTTTGAATTGATCGATCCCGGTTCAGGTGCCGGTCTGTCAGGCTCACTGGCAAAAGCCTACGAACGCAAAGAGGCCTGGTTCGGCTATTATTGGGCACCTACCGCTATTCTTGGCAAATACGAAATGGTCAAAGTCGACTTTGGTAGCGGGATAGATAAAAAAGAATTTACAAGTTGCACCAGCCAGGCGGACTGCGAATCTCCAACCGTCACCATGTATCCACCCTCAGCCGTTCATTCGGTTACCACTGAGTCTTTTGCCTCTCAATCGCCTGAAGCATTCGAGTATATTGGCAAACGCGCCTACACAAATGCCGACATGAATAAACTGCTGGCATGGATGGAAGACAACCAGGCCGATGGTGAGATTGCGATGGAACATTTTATGAAGAATTACCCACAAATCTGGCAGTCCTGGGTGTCAGAGCCTGTCGCCAAGAAAGTTAAGAAAGCCCTGTCCAGTCTCTAATGGAGTTCTCCATGGCTGTAACTAGCACGATGCCTGTAACAGCCATGGGCAACAATAAAACTACCTGGCCATTGACTGGTTTGAACTATTGGAATCAGGTCTGTAATCTATTTGCGCCGAACGATGTTATAAGCTGTAGGCAAGTGCTGAAAATGCACCTATTTGACCCCACAAAAGCACCTCATCGTCTCCACCAGCAAAGATTACAACGTCTAATTTCTAATCATCCAGGTATCACCACAATGCAAAAAGCCATCCGGACTCTGGGGGCCACTATTCTTCTGTCTGTTTCCAGCACTGCTGTTCTTGCCAATACTTGCGGCAAGCTCTCCATTGCAGATATGAACTGGGATTCAGCCACTCTGCTGGCCCATGTTGACCAGTTCATCCTTAACAATGGTTTTGGCTGTGATGCAGAACTCGTGCCTGGAGATTCCATGCCCACCAGCACCTCCATGACCGAGAAAGGTGAGCCGGATATTGCCCCTGAACTCTGGACTATCTTCATTCAGGACGCTCTGGATAAAGGCGTAGAGGAAAAACGCCTGCGAATTGCCGGAGCATCTCTTTCTGAGGGTGGAGAAGAAGGTTTTTGGGTCCCTAAATATATGGTCGACAAAGACCCTTCTCTGGCGACCATTCAGGGCATCATCAAGAATGCGTCCTTGTTCAAACACCCAGAAGAATCGGGTATGTCTGGATTTTATGGCTGCCCTGCAGGCTGGACTTGCCAGATCACTGTAGACAACCTGTTCCGAGCCCTGAAGCTGGAAGACAAAGGATTTGAATTGATTGACCCAGGCTCAGGTGCAGCCCTTTCCGCATCACTGGCCAGAGCTTACGAGCGCAAGGAACCCTGGTTTGGTTATTACTGGGCACCCACACCGGTGCTTGGAAAATACGAGATGGTGAAGGTCGACTTCGGCAGTGGCGTGCATTTTGACGAATACAAGAATTGCACGACTAAGGTTGACTGCAAGGCTCCCAAAGTCACCATGTATCCACCCCTGCCAGTTCATTCTGTCACCACTGAGTCTTTTGCCAGTAAAGCCCCTGAGGCTTATCAATACATACAACAAAGATCATTCACCAATGCAGACATGAACAAGCTGCTGGCCTGGATGGAAGACAATCAAGCGGACGGAGAAATGGCGATGGAACACTTTCTGAAAAATTATCCACAGGCATGGCAGGCCTGGGTTTCAGAAGCCACCGCTAAAAAAGTTAATAAAGCTCTGTCACGCCTTTAAGGAAAACAAACTATGGCTGAAAAATCCTGGTTGACTGAATTTCCAGAAATGGATCGCAGCGACCTTATTTCGATCAGAAAAACGCTGGACGGTGCCTACCGGGAATTTTCGCGCGCTTATGGAGACTCAATAGAGGCTTTCTTTGATCCTCTACTGAGCTTCCTATCCGGATTTGAACAGTTACTGCTGAATTCGCCCTGGTGGCTGGTACTGGCTGTGATTACCGGTCTGGCCTTTGCTGCCAGTCGTTCATGGAAACTGTCCGGAGCCATCGCTCTTTCTCTGCTTGCCATTGGTTACTTTGGCATGTGGGAAGATACCATGCGGACTCTCAGCATGATCACCGTTTGTACGGTACTGGCCATCATGCTGGGCATCCCCATCGGCATACTGATGGCCCGCTCTGACAGGGTACAGAAGATTTTCACCCCCATACTCGATGTCATGCAGACCATGCCAGCCTTCGTCTATCTGATTCCGGTGGTGATGTTGCTGGGTATTGGCAAAATTCCGGGACTGATTGCCGTCATCATCTATGCTATTCCACCCGTCATTCGCCTGACCAATCTGGGTATACGACTGGTGGACAAAGAAGTATTGGAAGCCTCCACTGCTTTTGGTGCCAGCCCTATGCAGCGTCTGGTAGGCGTTCAGCTGCCACTGGCCATGCCAAACATCATGGCTGGTATCAACCAGACCATAATGATGGCTCTGGCCATGGTCGTCATCGCTTCCATGATCGGTGTTAAAGGACTGGGGCAGCCTGTTCTGAAATCCATCACCAACCAATACTTCACTCTTGGCCTCTTGAATGGTCTGGCCATTGTGGCCCTGGCCATCATGTTTGACCGAGTTTCCCAAGCCTGGGCAAAACGAAGCCAACAATATCGTGAGGGTTCCCATGTCTGAGCTGATCTCGGTACGCAACCTCTATAAGATCTTTGGCAAATCGCCCGAGAAAGCTGTAGAACGGGTCAAGGCAGGCCAGAGCAAAGATGAACTGATGAATCAGTTCAGTCACAGTCTGGGCTTGAAAGACATCAATCTGACCATTGATCGAGGGGAAATCTTCGTCATCATGGGCTTGTCAGGCTCAGGGAAATCCACCCTGATTCGACATTTCAACCGGCTGATTGATCCCACTGAAGGGGAGATCATTGTCGACGGTGTGGATGTGATGAAGCTCAGTAAAAAGGAGCTCGAACAATTCAGACGTCACAAAATGTCTATGGTGTTCCAACGCTTTGGGTTACTGCCTCATCGCACCGTTCTGGACAACGTCAGCTACGGTCTGAAAGTTCAGGGCATTAAAAAAGATGAGCGTCTTCAAAAAGCCAGACAGTGGCTGGAAACAGTAGGCCTGAAAGGTTACGAAGAACAGTTCCCTTCTCAGCTCTCCGGAGGTCAGCAACAACGGGTTGGTTTAGCCAGAGCCCTGTGCACCGATGCAGAAATCCTGCTCATGGATGAAGCGTTTTCTGCCCTTGACCCATTGATCCGCAGTGAAATGCAGGATCAACTGATTGAGCTACAGGAAAAACTCAAGAAAACCATCGTCTTTATTACCCACGACCTGGATGAGGCGCTGCGTCTCGGGGATCGCATTGCCATTCTGAAAGATGGTGAGTTGGTCCAGCTGGGCAAACCGGAAGAAATTCTGCTCAACCCCGCTACAGAATATGTTGAAGCCTTTGTTAAAGACGTAAATCGTGCGAGAGCGCTTACTGTAGAAACCGTCATGCAACCCCCTGTCTGCCGGATCAGCGCCAGCACCATTGGAGGTGCGCTGGAGCAGATGAAAAAGCTACCGGAAAGATACGGCTATTATGTCTCCGATGAGGGGTATCAGGGGGTTGTTCTTCAGGATACTCTGGAGGAAGCGGCTCAAACCAATGCCGGTGACACACTGGGAGAAGAGATGGTGGAAGAACTGGAAGCCGTTTCACCCGATGCCATTCTGGAAAGTGTGATTCCCGACACCCTGGAAACAGAGTATCCACTGCCCGTGGTCGATGAAGAAGGAGAGTTACAGGGTGAACTGTCGCGCTCCAGCCTCATAGAAGTACTGGGAGAAACGTCCAGTCAGGCCGCCTGATACCACACTCTATTCTCAAAACCTCAGCTATTGGCAGCCAACCCGGCTACCAATAGCTGCTTTGTGAAAACTTCCCAAACTGTACTGTTTTTTAGTAACCTCCCCCAGCGCTCGATACTATAAAAAGAAGTCACAGGGACAGGTATGTATTTAACCAAGCTGATCAGATTCTCCTTACTGATATTGTCTACTCTTGCCTTGAGTGGTTGCTATCTTATTGGTGAGAAAGTTGAAGTGCCACCGGCACATGTTGGCAAGATTCTCACTAAAAACGGCTATAAAAGCACTAATGTCAGTCCATCCAAGTTTCGACTGGATGCCTGTATTGCTTACTGCGACAGAATGATTTTACTGGAAGTATCCGACCAGGGACTGGCTGAGCGATTCAAGCTATTTATGCCGAAAGATCAGCTGAACATGGAGTTTGAAGTTCGAATGACGGTCTCTGTGGATAACCGAATGATCGACAAAATTTTTGATCGCATTCCTCCCAATAATGACAGGATTCCATTTAACAAAATCTATCTGACTTATGCTCAGCCTATTATCCGTGATGTCGTTCGACAGATCGTGGCTGAATATCAAATCAACGAAGTAGCCTCCAGCCGTGAAAAAATCAGTGGTGAACTTTTCGATGGTGTTTCAAAAGCTTTGGAAGGCACACCTTTGATGGTCAAGCGATTTGGATTGGCCGATGTTCAGTTCCCCGAGGTTATTACCCGGGCAAAAGAAGCGGCAGCAGAAAGAAGAGAGCAAATCTCCAGAGAACAGGCTCAGTTCGAAATCCAGAAAATTCAGCTGGAAAGGCAGTTGGAAGAAGCCAAGATGTTAAGAGCTATCGAGAAGGAGAAAGCTCAAGCCACCAGAGAGGTCAATGATATTCTGGCCAAATCAGTAGACGACAAGTTCCTTGCTTATCGCGGGCTGGAAGTTCTGGATAAGATGGCCAGTTCTGACAATAAAGTATTTATTCCCGTTGAAGCACTGGGCACGTTAGGCCTTCAGCAAGCGATATTTGAAAAAGAAGTCAGAAAAACAGGTCAATGATCCGCTCATCAAAGCTTCAATCTTCAGGGACTTGACATCCTCCCCGCCCTAAAGGACGGGGATTCCTACAGCTAGACGGTCATGCCCGACCGCAAGAATGTTTCTTGCTGCGTTTACGTCACGCAGATGTTCAGCTCCGCACTCTGAACAGACCC
>NZ_JBPCXO010000246.1:0-1617 GCF_051008435.1 Endozoicomonas sp.
AGCCTGTCGGACTTAAGACTATTTCGGCCTGAATTCCAGAAAGAACGGCCCAATTATTCGATGAATTCGATTAAATAGGTCAACTATTCTCACGAATCCATCGAATAATTCGACACGTTCTACTGAAATTTATGCTCGAAAGCATAAGTCCGACAGGCTCCTAGAAAGTAGGTTTGGCAGGCGGTGGCGGTTTAAAGCCTGTTTTTATAGCGTTTTGATCGTAAAAGAGCGTAAAGTAGCTTGGTTTAGAAAGCCTGATTTTTGTTATTATTGGATTGAAAGCCAGTCAGTTGTTTTTGGAGTTTGAATTAAGTCGAGTGCTAAATCAGCACTTAACCGGAGTGAGTCATGGGAACCAGTTTACAACCAGTTGATATGTTAGTCCCGGGGCAAAATATAGATGCCTATGTCACAGGGGTCAGCGCTATAGCTGTGTTGTCTGTCGAGCAGGAAAAAGGTCTGGCAGAGCGTCTGTACTACGAGAATGATCTGGAAGCTGCCCGTCAGTTGGTTATGTCTCATTTGCGCTTTGTTGTCCACATAGCCAGAAGTTATGGTGGCTATGGTTTACCTCTGGCTGACCTGATTCAGGAAGGAAATGTAGGCTTGATGAAAGCCGTAAAACGTTTTAATCCCGAAGTTGGAGTACGCCTGGTGTCATTTGCTGTGCACTGGGTTAAGGCTGAAATTCATGAATTTATTCTGAAAAACTGGCGTATTGTGAAGGTGGCTACCACCAAGGCACAGCGTAAACTGTTCTTTAATCTTCGCAGTTCTAAAAAACATCTTTCCTGGCTCAGTAATGATGAGGTCAAAGCTGTTGCCAATGATTTGGGTGTAGAAGCCAAGGTTGTCCGTGAAATGGAAGGCCGCATGGCTGGTCAGGATACCGCCTTTGATGGTTATGCCGATGACAGTGATGATAACGGAGCTTATGTAGCACCTGCTCACTATTTGGAAGATCAGCGGACTGACCCTGCAAAACTGCTGGAAGATTCAGATTGGTCCGAGTCGTCTGTCGGGTTGTTAAGGAATGCTCTGGCAATACTGGATGAGCGCAGCAGAGATATTCTCCAGAAGCGCTGGCTGAATGAAGATAAGGCAACACTGCATGAATTGGCTGCTCACTACGGTGTATCGGCAGAGCGAATCAGGCAGCTGGAAAAAAATGCCATGAAGAAGGTCAAAGGTTCAATGGAAGCCTGATCTGTCCAGTCAAATACCTGTTACTCAAAAACACCCGCACTTTGTTGCGGGTGTTTTTGTTTGGAGATAAATAGAGAGCAGGGATGTTGTTATCTATAGTTTCTTTATAAAACCCTTCGAATACTAAAAAATTGCTATAGCTCAGGATGAAGCGATGATTGAACGGCCAGGAACGCCCCCTCCTACTCAGGAGCCCCCTAAACATTCTAAAAAAACGGCTCAGCCAGGTTTCATTCGGGTCTTTGGCTATCAAATAAAGCTCGGTTATGTGGGGAGGAAACTGGTTATCGGTTGAGCGTAAAACTCCGTACTTTGAGTGCGGGGATGTAAGCTCGTCGGCGATAGCCGACTAATGCGGTGTTCTCTGCTGCTGAACGTACTGTTTGATGACTTCTATAGGAGCGCCACCGC
>NZ_JBPCXO010000247.1:0-8549 GCF_051008435.1 Endozoicomonas sp.
AGGAGCCTGTCGGACTTATGCTTTCGAGCATACTCTCTATTGAAGAGTCAGTAGAACGAGTCGACAGTCTTGAGCGTTCTAGACAGCTTCGATGGATTCGTGAGAATAGTTGACCTATTTAATCGAATTCTTCGAATAATTGGGCCGTTCTTTCTGGAATTCAGGCCGAAATAGTCTTAAGTCCGACAGGCTCCTAGCCACGGGAAGCCGTTATTCGCACGCCCTCCAAGATGAAAGAGCTGTTTCTGAAGAGACAGCGGTGGTGGCGCTTCTTCCAGAAATACCGACACCGGATGCGACCTGCCATCCTCGACAATGTGACCCGGATGCTCTCCTGTGGGCTGAGCATACTGGGCTATGCCAGTTACCAGTGCTCCAGTCCTGGTTGCAGCCACCGCAAGACCATCTGCTTCAGCTGCAAGAGCCGTCTGTGTCCTACCTGCGGCAAGAAGCTCACCGATCAATGGATTGAGAAGCAGAAGAACATCCTGCCCGACACGCGTTGGCAACACATCACCTTTACCATGCCCGATGTGCTCTGGGAGCTGTTTCGCTATAACCGGCAGCTGCTGAATGACGTCAGTCGCCTGGCCGCCAAGCCCCTGCTGAAGTTTGCCAAGAAGAAAGGCATCCTGCCGGGTATCTTCACCGCCCTGCACACCTTTGGCCGCAGCCTGCTCTGGAATATCCATGTACACCTGTCCATCACCCTGGGTGGTCTGGCTGATGATGGCAACGTCTGGAAGTCCCTGTACTACGTGAAAAAGACACTGATGCCCATGTGGCGTTACGAAATTATCAACCTGATACGCCAGGCGTATAAGCGCGGAGAACTCAAATTACCCAAGGCAATGAAAGGCACCTGCCCCAATCTGACCGAATTCAACCAGTGGCTGGATGAGCAATACCAGAAGAACTGGATCGTTCACTTTGCCAAGCCCAGCAAGAATCACGGCATGGTTCAAAAATAGCACTTTTTAGTGAACACCGGGCACACGATATCCTGCCATGGACAGGCATCGAAGTTACCGAATAGTCGGGTTAGATCAGGCGGCTTTTCTGAAACGCTGGAAACCCAGCATTTCCAACCAGTTTGGATGGGATGTTCCGGTCAGAACCTCCGCAGGCGTCCTGCCCCGCATGTAATCATGCTGGCTCCGCAGAAATACCTGGTGGTTCAGGTAAAACCGGATCAACTCCAAGCTCTCAGGTGTGATCTGTTTGCGAGCATCCAGGTAAGGACGGAGCCTGCTGTTGAAGTTCTCAACCATTGAGCTGCAACGGGGAGTGGTGGCGATCACGCCCAGCACCTCATCTTCAATGGGTTCAAAGCGAGAACCCAACCGGGATGCCAACTCATCCGCTTTGGTGTGGTAGTTAAGTGTGTGGATATCGTACCGGGCTACATAGCACACATCCCAGACGTCCTGAATACTGACAGAGTAGTGGGACGCGATTGCCTGGAACTTTCGGTTCAGTACATGACTAACGGCCAGGAGGGCTTCCTTCTGTTTTCTCAGGGACGTTACCAGTGCCTGGACGCGGTGTGAGGCACCGGCTACAGCGGACAGTTCTGCCACTACGAAATCGAACTGCTCTTCACGATCAGCCGGGTTGTGGCCTGGCAATTGCAAAATGTCATATTGAAGCCAGGAGGTCAGCGTGGCTACCAGGCTGTACAGGGCTTCAGCCTTCAAAACCTCCTTTCTGGCCTGGGTAAGCTTGGCTGACAGGGTGTTCCCTTTGCCTTTTCGCCTGGCTTTCTCCATTTGTCCCAGCCGCTTGAGCTGGCGGGTGATGGCAGAGTCTCTCTTGTTTTTCAGGTACCGGACCAGGTCCTTGCAGGCTTTGATCAGGTGGAAATGGTCAAAGCGGTGTTCAGTGACTGGCAGTACAGCTTTAAACACGCTCTTCATTCCCGAGCCCAGGTCGCTGATATTCACTTAAAGCTGGAAGCCTTGGTCTACCAAGTCCAAAAGGTGAATACTCCAGGTTTCCTCATCACGACAATCCTCCCGGGAGAGGCTTGCGCAGAAGCGGCTATGGATATCAACGACGGCCAGATGAGGCTTATTGCGGTGATAGATCTCATCAGACGCGCTCTGCCTGATAGCACCAAGGCGATAGGAAATATTGATTTCAGCGGCCTTCTGGCAAGCGTCGTTTTGGATGTTGGCAACGGTTCCTATACTGATGTCCGTGTCAAACACATCGTGCAGAAACCTCTGTACATCCCGGTAGCTCGCTTTGCAGATCAGCAACATTCCCAGAACGACCTGACGGAGGAAGTCATTAGTGACGGGCAGGTCAAACAGAACCTGCTCATCCGGGACAGGTGCCAGAAAGACTTCATTGACTGCCGTTTGGGCCAGGAGCTTTTGGCTATAGACCGTGTTTCTGCAGACTTGGTGCTTCTGGGCCAGGTGTGTGACATTGCTTCCGGAGATGGCTTGCAGGGCAATTGACTTTTTCAGTTCTGGAGTTAGACGTCTCTGCATGTATAAACTCTATGATCGGATAGTAGACCTTTGGAGTTTATCAATCTGTGTTATATCTGCCTTATTTGGAGTCGGCTGCAAACGGGAAAGTGTTCACTGGATTTGAACCATGCCCAAGACTCCCGAGGAATTGGCCGCCGTGTACCCGTCGCTCGACAATTTTAAGTACAACGACCGTTGGTGGGTGCTGGATGTCGGTGGAAATAACCTTCGGGTTCTGGCTTTTATCCAGTTTGTGAATAAACGTATTTATATCAAGCACATTGTGAACCACGCGGATTACGACAAATTAACCGAGAAGTAGCGCAAGGCAAGCAGGAAACAGCGGAGGTGAGACATGGCACAAGCCGCACTGATGGATGCGTACCAGACCTTTATGGAAACCGCCCATACCTATTTGAATATCCGCAATGAAGCCGATTATGACGGAGCCTTGCAGGCACTGGAAGACATTCTGGAGGCCGCCAGCGATACGGTAAACGATCCCCTGAACCCGCTGATCGAGTTGCTGAGCCAGGCTATTTCAGCCTATGAGTCCCAAAGCGATGAACTGACGGCCTTTCTTGAAGAGGCTGAATCAACCCCGGTTGATATCGCCTTGTTGAGGACCTTGATGGATCAGCACAACCTGACGGGTTCTGACCTGCCGGAGATTGGCGATAAAACCATGGTGTCCAGGGTGCTCAATGGCAAACGAACCTTGCAGCGGAACGCGATAGAGCTACTGGCCAAACGCTTTGGCATCCGGCCTGCGCTGTTTCTGGGTGGATAAATGAACAGACGCATCTACGGCTATCTCCGGGCCTCCACTGATCAACAAGACGCCTCAAGGGCCAAAACGGAACTCACCCAATTTGCCGATAGAATGAACTTCCAGGTCGCCTGCTGGTTCGAGGAAAACGAATCCGGGGTGAAGCTTGATCGCCCAGAGCTGCTTAACTTATTAAAAATTGCCCTGCCAGGCGATGTCATTCTCGTTGAACAAATAGACAGATTGAGTCGTTTAAATGCCGAGGATTGGGAAAAATTAAAGCACAGTATTAACTCCAAGGGTCTGAAAGTAGTGTCACTCGACCTTCCGACCAGTCACCAATTTATCAATAGCAGCAGTGACCCGTTTACAGAACGGATGTTAACCGCCTTAAACGGGATGATGCTCGACATGCTGGCAGCCATCGCCCGTAAAGATTATGACGATCGACGTCGACGGCAAGCCCAGGGGGTGCAACGAGCCAATAATGACATACAGAGTTTGCTTGGTTGCTCCCGGCACACCATCTCTAAGGCATCAAGGGCGATGCAACAAAACAACACTGCCGTATAGTAAGTCATCTTAGGGTAGACATTAAGCCCGGATCTTGATGTCTAGGAGTCTGTCGGACTTAGCCGACCGTAGCGAAAAAAAGTCCGGTTTGAGACAGTTTTTATGATTATTTGAGGCGAATAGCGAGCTATTCAACGAAAAGAATCATAGAAAATGGCCAAATCCGGCTTTTTCGCAGTAGGTCAGTGGTAAGTTCGACAGGCTCCTAGAGCAGCGGTGTTGCCTTTATTATCGACTTTTTGCGGCTGCCCATTGAGCTTGACGTATTGGCTGGGTACACCCAGACGAGGTCCCTGTTCCCTGTAATAACCGAGCATGGAGACTGCCGCATACCAGCAACCCGTTGGATCCTCTCTGGTCTCGCCACCGATTATATGGCCGCCAATTTTCTTCTGCGTTACATAGGGCACATTCAGGTATATATCCGTCATTTTTCGTCGCTCCTGTTGTGTCAACCCTTAATAATAAGTTTGTTATTAGGCTGAATCTATTGTTCGTAGAGTATATCTTGTTATCAATGTTTCCACAGTGGCGCAGTTGTCTGTTTATGGAGTTATAACGATAGATGGTAAACCTATCGAAGGTTCATAAATGCGCCTGCCTGTCATTAGTCTGTTGCCGATTCAGATAGCCTTTTTTGTCCGTGGTGAGCTACCCGCTGAATTTACGTCAGTCATTAAAACGCTTTTCGCCAATATAAAGTCTGCTAATTCTTCTTTTTCAAATGCGCAGTCACCGAACTACCGGTGACTGCTGACCTTTATCAGTCCGCCAGATGCTCTGCATGAAAACGCAGGTGATCCTCAATAAAGCTGGAGATAAAGAAGTAGCTATGGTCATAGCCAGACTGCATTCTTAACGACAGTGGATAACCACTTTCAGCAGAAGCCTGCAGAAGAGCCTCCGGTTTCAGCTGCTCCGCCAGGAAACCATCGGCATCCCCCTGATCCACCAGGATGGGTAGAGGGTTGCTGGCATCCGAACGCTTTAACAACTCGACACTGTCGTAAGCTTTCCAGGCTGACTGATCGTCGCCCAGATAGGCACCAAAAGCCTTATGGCCCCAGGGGCAATCGGTCGGATGACTGATAGGACTGAAAGCTGACACCGAGCAGAAACGCTCAGGATTGCGCAGGGCAATCATCATCGCGCCATGCCCACCCATAGAGTGGCCACTGACCGAACGCTTTTCTGATATCGGAAAGTGCTTTTCTATCAGTGCAGGCAGTTCTTCCACCACATAATCATACATTCTGTAATGATGGTGCCACGGTGCCTGAGTGGCATTGACATAAAAACCTGCTCCCAGCCCCAGGTCATATTGTCCCTCTGGATCATCCGGAACACCGTCACCCCTTGGGCTGGTATCGGGTGCAACAATAGCGATGCCCAGATCAGAAGCCAGGCGCATAGCACCGGCTTTCTGCATAAAGTTTTCATCGGTACAGGTCAGACCGGACAGCCAATACAGCACCGGAACTTCGTCACCGTCTTCCACATGGGGTGGCAGATAAACCGCAAACCGCATTTCGCAGCTAAGAGCTTCTGACCAATGTGAGTACTGCCGATGCCAGCCGTCGAAGCATTTTTGCTCACTGACTTTTTTGACTGTCAGGTTCTCGACAGGCTTATTGGTCATAATGAATTACAGAGCGAATACTTCTGCCCTCATGCATCAGATCAAAAGCACGATTGATGTCCTTCATTCCCATGGTGTGGGTAATGAAGTCATCCAGTTTGAACTCACCCGCCAGATACTGTTCAACAATGCCCGGCAGCTCAGAGCGACCTTTGACACCACCAAACGCTGTGCCGCGCCATACGCGACCGGTTACCAGCTGGAAAGGACGGGTAGAGATTTCCTGACCGGCACCGGCGACACCAATAATGACCGATTCACCCCAGCCCTTATGGCAGCATTCCAGGGCAGAGCGCATCACATCAACGTTACCAATACATTCAAAAGAGAAGTCCACTCCGCCATCGGTCATTTCTACAATGACTTCCTGTATCGGCTTGTCGAAGTCCTTCGGATTCACACAATCAGTGGCTCCGAGCTTTGTTGCCAGATCAAACTTGGACGTATTGATGTCCACAACAACAATACGACTGGCTTTGGCCATAGCAGCACCAATTACTGCTGACAGGCCAATGCCACCCAGACCAAAAATAGCCACGGTGTCACCTTCCTGAACCTTGGCAGTATTCATCACTGCGCCCATTCCGGTAGTGACACCACACCCCAGCAGACAAACTTCTTCCAATGGAGCTTCTGGATTCACCTTGGCCAGGGAAATTTCGGGCAGAACCGTATACTCAGAAAAAGTGGAGGTGCCCATATAATGATAAATAGGCTCACCATCCTTGTAGAAACGGGTGGTACCATCGGGCATCAAGCCCTTGCCCTGGGTTTCACGAATCTTCTGACAGAGGTTTGTTTTGCCTGAGGTACAGAATTTACACTCACCACATTCCGGCGTGTAAAGTGGAATAACATGGTCGCCTACTGAAACACTGGTTACACCTTCACCCACCGCTTCAACAATACCACCGCCTTCATGACCCAGAATGGCCGGAAAAACGCCCTCCGGATCTTCTCCGGAAAGGGTAAAAGCGTCGGTATGGCAAACGCCTGTGGCAACAATCCTGACCAGGACTTCACCTTTCTGCGGAGGCATAACGTCCACTTCTTCAATTGTCAGTGGTTTTCCTGGCCCCCAGGCAACTGCAGCTCTGGACTTGATCATTTTGTCAGTCATCGGGACTCTCCCGGTTCGTTCATTTAATTCTTAACCATGAGAAACGTTCATGGTCATTTATATACATTCTTAACAAGAAGAACTGGCGAAAGATTAACCAGAAATTCTCTTATGCATTCTTTGCTGTTATCTTATATCCATACAGACAGAAAGTATCACCTGACATTCCCAGATAACAAAATGTTGCTCAAACTACTTTTGAAAGAGCACTTGATAATAAACCTTAAAGAGCGATTATCATTCCAATAACAAACTGTGAATCACTGCCCGCTTTCAAACTTTAAAGGAAAAGGTTCACGGTAATTCGCTGGCTCCACCTCCTGTCTGTCATATTTCTTCGCTTGAATAATTATTAATGGACTTTTGTGACCCAAAGTAAGCAATGATGGATAAGTTGCGTATTTTTGAAATGTCTCAGGGCCTGCATGATGTTGAAAGCCGGGATGAGATCGACCAATGGTTCAGAAATCTCAAAAAAGAAATTCCTTTTGATTTCAGTATTGTTGGCAAGCTTTCTGATAGCAGTCAGGAACAGCCAATCTGTATCGACTTTCCTCTGGAAAGACTGCAAAGTTGTTTGAGCACTGATTCACTGTGTGATGATTTCCTGCTGTCCTCCATGCTCAACAGTAATTCCAATGTATCAGCGCTGCTCGATCCCATTGTTCACCCTGAGTATGGCAAGCGTCTGATCATTGCAGGAAGACTGAAAAAATCTGAGCTATCGGTTTTTATGCTGTCTTTTGGTGATCGACAGCCTTCCGAAGAAGAGATCAGTTCACTTTACTTACTGGCACCTCATATTTATCTGGCGTCCAATAAGTTATCCACAACTGGCAGTCCAACACTCCCCGATCTTTGTTCAATGACAGCCAGAGAGAAAGAACTGATTCACTGGTTGAAAATAGGCAAGAGCAATTGGGAAATCAGCCGGTTGATAGGTACCAGTGAAAGAACTGGTTAAATATCACCTGCAGAATATCTATAAAAAGCTGGGCGTTTGTAATAGAACCCATGCGGTAGCAAAAACACTGGAGATAGAACTGTACTGAAAGAATGTGCCCTCACGACAAGAGGTTGCCTGGTGAGAGCACATTAAAGATATCAGGACTGCTGAACAGAGGAATTATTGACCGCTTCCGGATAATCCTCGGTTTTAGAAGCCGTCAGTTTCAGGAGTGCAGGTACCAGTAACAGATCCAGCACCAGGGCAACCAGAATCGTCACGGCCGTCATCAGACCCATGTCGGCATTCATTTTAAAGCTGCTACTGGCCAGAACAAAAAAGCCTGTGCAAAGCACTACCGTCGTGCCGGTAATAGCAACCCCGGTTTCCCTGACCGAAGTGATAATAGAATCCTGCTCAGAACGACCTTCTTTACGGGCTCTCTGATAGCGATACAAAAGGTGAATAGTATCGTCCACCACAATGCCCAGAGTCATGCTGGCAATCACAGACAGACTCAAACCCACTTCACCTACTGTCACTCCCCAGACACCAAAAGCAATGGAAGCGGGAAGAATGTTGGGGAGTACACTCACCAGTCCAAGCCTGACAGAGCGCAACAAGATACCAATCAGCAAAGAGATAATCAGCAGGGCGGCGGCTGACGCCGTGAGCATACTGACATTATTGCTGTAGCCAATGTGAGCAAAAATAATATCGGCACTGACCCCTGGGCTGACCTGTTGTGGATCAAACCTGGCTAGTAACTGTTGTCTCAGGCGTGCCTCAAGCTCCAGCAACTGGTTCGACGACATTTTACGGGCCGTGACTTTGACATCCTCCCCGCCCTAAAGGACTATCTCTTTATCACATCTCTACACCCAAGAACTGGCGCGCTATGCGCCAGCCTTCAACGCAGGTCTGTAATTTTGCCCACCCCTTCCAAACTGCCAGCCAACCGGGGCGACCTGTGTGCTTGGAATTGCTCCAACCACCCAGCTTGGCGATGGTTTGAAATAACC
>NZ_JBPCXO010000248.1:0-1500 GCF_051008435.1 Endozoicomonas sp.
CAATGGCACTGACTTAAGCCGCTTTCCGTTGGTACACATTGAGTCTACGAGCCTGTGATCTTGTGTGCTGGAGTCTCTTATATGGCTTTGGTCGCCTTTTTACTGCTCTGGGTTCACTGCGACCAGGTCGATTCCCTACAATATGCTCTGATGCGATCCGTATCATGTGCTTCACCACCTTTGGTAACAAAGCGCTCTCTGTTTGTAACAGAAGAACATGGAACTCCTGCACGGTTTCTTGCGCCGATTTGAAACTGATTTCCCGAGGCTGGTTTTTCAGTTCTGTCGCCGCACGTGCCATTAATGCGCGGATAAGGTTGTAAACCAACAGGTGGACGGTGATTTCTTTTCTCACCATCTCTGGCGTTTTGCACCGTAGCACATCCATTTTCATGAGGCTTTTGATGGATCTTAAATCCAGTTCAATATGCCAGCGAGCCAGATAAAGACTGACGATGCTTGACCGTGGATATTTTTCAGCATCCAGAAGTGTTGTGACGATAATGCGTTTTTTACTTTTGATTACCCTGATTGTCAGCTCATCAGGCACCCACTGATTGTAGTACTCAGGGTTCATCCAGTCTGGACGTGCAGGCTTTCTCAGGTGGATTAGCCCGTCTTTCTTTCCCAGCTTCTGGTCGCATTGTCTGAAGTCTACATGTCGGGCTCCATTTTTTTCACAGACTGCATCAATGTCGCCTATCTGGAGCAGTGCGAGCAGAAAGTAATTTTCAAAGATGGCGTCACCCAGAACGATGTCACCGGCTTTAAGCTGCTCCACCAGTTGCCTAAATAGTGTGACTTCGCCCGTTTGTTTGCCTTTATAAGGGGCTACAGCGTAGGCCAATACTGCACCACTGCCTAATGCCGTGAGGACTTCTATTCTCAGGAGCGGATTTCCAACCCCTTTTTTTGCGAACCATGTTGAGGGTAGGCTTTCTGATTTTCAGCCGTGTCAGGCATGGAGAGTGTCGAGCCGTCGGCAATGACAATTCTGCGATTGAACCAGAGCCATGATTCAGGGCTGGCATTATCCAGATTATTGCCGGATTGGTTCAGGAGTGTCATAAGACTCTCTTCGGTAAGGCGTTGCCTGGCTTTGCAGTAGCCACTGTTATTGGTTTTACTGGGTTCTCGCTCCATAGCTACCTGATCTCTGGCATCAGCAATCAGGGCATTACGGCAAGACTTATTTTCACTGACCACCTGGTGCATAAACAGGCTGAGAGTCTTTAGTGGTGGGAAGTGTCTGACCCTGCCACCTGTGTACTGTGACTGAAAGTCTTCAAGGTTCTCTTTGGTGAGAATGCTGGAAAGCTTATCGTTTCCGGTCAATGCATATTGCCTGAGCAGTTCGTCAGCGAGGCTGAGGTATTCTGGGCTAAACTTGGTCATGGCTTGCTCGAGGAGGAGTTTTTGAAATATACGACTTTTATAGTCGATTTTCTTCTTGAGCAAGTCTTGGTATTTCAGGGATGACGGCTTAAGTCAGTGCCATTG
>NZ_JBPCXO010000249.1:0-3169 GCF_051008435.1 Endozoicomonas sp.
GGCAGCAAGTTTGATTAGATATTTGCACTCTGGAGGAATAGTAATGGTGGTCATGGCAGCTACAGTCGTCAAGAGGGGAAAAGTGGCACTTTACTGCGGTAAGCTTTCTTGTGCCACTTCCCTAAGCAGGTTAAATTTAACTGCTAGCCTGGCCAGTCTGCGATAAAAACTTCGTTCGCTGCCAGTCACTTTCGACAAATCGTTGATGGCCGCTGCAATAGCGAACTCAAGATATAAACCGGGTTGTTGCTCAGACTCTGCAGCAAGAGCAAAAGGCGCCTGTTTGTAGCCAGCAGCAACCGCCAATTTAAAGGTTGTCCTCTGATCTGCTGTTAGCAAGTTAATTGTCCATCGATGCGCGTTGCGCAGCACTGTACTCATATCATCTTCTGTCAGCACGGTATTATGGCTTGTTGGATAATATCGATTTCGCCTGAATCCCATCGCCTCTTGCTGACTCTGACCATCTCCACCCGCAATAACCGACCTGAGACGCGCAACAAAATAGTACAGAGCGGAATCAACGACTCTGATATCTTCACCTTTAATTGACGAAGCGATCGGGTCAGTTGTCCTGAAGTAATCCAGATTATGTTCATAAACCTGCTCACTGAGTTGACCCTGACGAGCAAATGACATGATGGAGGGGTTTGCAATCAATTCGGCAGAGGCCATACCATGATAGGGACCAAACCCAGAATGGAAGTATTGAATTAACTCGTCATAAACGCCCAGAACGGCGTTAACCTCAGCCTCCGTGACAGAATCGGGATCTCTTCCTGGAAATACCGCATGGATAAAGCGTGCTCGAGAGGCTCCCTCAATAAGATTTTCTATATTCTGAAGTGCTTCTCTCAGGCTTATGGCGGATAGACGACCTTGAGAAGGTCTGATCGCATTAAAGGTCAGGTAGTAAGGTTCAATAGTGAGTAACTTTGCAGTCCCTTTGCGATATTCTTCGAGAGAGGACTGCTGTGCCAGATGTTCTGTAAAGTGGCCGCATCCGGTAATGTCAGTTTTGGCAGCATGCGTGGCTTCTGCCTTCTGGTCCTTTGCACCGCTCGCTTTAGAAGTAGATTGTTCTGTTGCCTTATCCTGATTGACCGGGGTTTTAACCATCGGGTCTTTGGCTTCAGGGAGTGAAGAACCATTACGATCCGGTGCCGGGAGAGGTTTTAATCTCGGCCTCAGGTCTTCAACAGGACTCAATGGGTTCATAGTCTGAATGAGATCAGGAGAATCAACGGCCAACGACTGGCCTGACAGCATCCCTATTAAAGAGAAAGTCAGGAAAAACGATGTGGATCTCAAATAGTGCTTTTTCACAATACAACAACTCTAAGCAAAGAGATGAAGATAAAGGCTAGATCACATTTTGAGAGTCAGGAGCTATTTTTATGCTTTATCGCATCAGCATCACAGGCCGCTTTAAAGAGCTATTTTAGGATCAAGTAAATTGCGTGAGTAATAAAATTTGAAGGTGTCCTTTTTGACCTCTATTTGTCCTTTCAAGTATAAATTCGACCGGACGAACCCATACCCTGTATCCAGAGTTGTCCTGTTTGTTGCGCATAAGCTTTCATAGCCTTAAGTCTGCCAGCAGCGCGATAAAAGCGTTGGTTCCAGCGCATGGTTTTTAACCATTCATCCGGATCAATCATGAGTCGCTCAAGAATAGGCGGGGTATCAGATGGAATGAAACCTCGTTTATCTTCTCTGACTGCGCGACCACTCCAATCCACCAGTTGCAGGTAATCGGTCATAAAATAGGGCAGGGCGGTATCTGGGTTCTGACCTTGGGAGCGAAAGGGTTTGAGTAAACAGGGCTGCTTTTTGGTGGCAGTATTTCGGGTCTGGTCGATTCGTTCTTTGATTGAAGTATGTTCAGAATGTTCTGGCGTTTTTGCCATCTTCGCTCGAATGGGATTCAGATCAACATACGCCATGCAGGTAAGCAGGGCTGCCTCATCCAGCAAAGCCTGACTCTTGAATCGCCCTTCCCAGAACCGACCACGACAGCCATCCTCCTTGTTGGCCTCTCTGGCCAGGTGCTCATTCAAACAGCGCATAAACCAGCTGATGTCCTGAAGCCGTTGCCTATATTCCTCTGCAAACTCTTTCACTCTGCTTAATTCAGAAGAACTTAAAGTCTGTCCTGCCAGATATCTCTGAACAAGCAGAGGACCGGTAAACAGCTGCGTCCAGCGGTTAAGAATGTCATCAAGATCCCAGTCTCGAGCAGGTTGAGAATTAATATGAAGCACCACATGATAGTGATTGGACATCACCGCATAAGCACAGACTTCAATGGAGAAAATAGTAACCAGCTCCCTTAAGCGATCAACCACCCATTGACGACGGTGCTCGTAATCCTTGCCAGAGAATGCATCATACCCACAAAGATAAGCCCGGCGAACGCAGCGAGCCATGCAGTGATAGTAAGGCGTCGTTCCTGGATCAATCAGGTTGCTGCGAGCACGGGTCATGGATGCATCCGCTGATAAGCAAAGAGGTAGCAGAGAAGATAGATCAGGTTAGGGAGCTGTCAAATTTGTGGGTGTCCTATTTATTCTGATCTGAAGTGATCTTCTACCTGTAATCCGGCTCAAGACCTGGCCACAGAGCAAATTTGTGGGTGTCCTATTTCTATCAGGGGAAGATCAGTCACCTGGATTTTTTTGTTAACTGCCGTTTATTTCGCATTTAGAAGTGATATTTCTTGTTCTAAAGCTGAAAAAGACATGTAGTCTGTTTTAAAGCTATAGGAGAAACCTCCTAAGTTTTCATATAAGTCAAAGCTTTTGTAACCGGTTGGCCATAAAGTTGAAAACGAGAAGTAGTTACCATTTGCGCAAGTTAATATTTTTCTCTCTCCATCTGAGTATCGTTCGTTTGTTTTTATTTTTGATCCAGGTTTGCATTGTTTTATAAAATGAACTGTTGTTGTAATTCTATACTCATCATCCATTGTTAGATATACAATGTACTTTCTAAAATAATGCACTTTCCTAAGAGTGGTTTTTTGTGTAATGGGATCTAATAATGGCCCTTTTACAGGTTGGCTGATCATTTTTGGGCCTCCTGCCTGATTTTTAGATAGAGATAATCAAGATCATTGTAACCACATGCCTTGTATATTATCCGCTTGATGACACCATTGAAGGCTTCG
>NZ_JBPCXO010000250.1:0-23079 GCF_051008435.1 Endozoicomonas sp.
GGCTGATGGCTCTCAACTGGCTGATGGCTCTCAACTGGCTGATGGCTCTCAACTGGCTGATGGCTCTCAACTGGCTGATGGCTCTCAACTGGCTGATGGCTCTCAACTGGCTGATGGCTCAGAAGAAGCTTTGCTATGGCGACAGACAAAAACTGATCTTGCAGCCCGGGCTCTGGGTGGTGATGTACTGTCTGCCAGTGATGATTTCTTTGCTGAAAAAGACAATCTGCTACTGGACTCTGAACCTGTATTCCTTCCGGAAAAGTACACGGCATACGGCAAATGGATGGATGGCTGGGAATCCCGCCGACGCCGGAGTGGAGATCAAGACTGGGTCATCGTCAGGCTTGCAACCCTGGGAATGGTTGAAGGGGTAGAAGTGGATACCCGTCACTTCAAAGGCAATGCACCAGGTGCCGTACAACTGGAATATATCGCCAGCGAATCCGACCCCGACATGCACAGCCACTGGCAGAGTATGACGGCCAGAATTGCCATCCATGCCGATCATCGCAACCTGATCAGTCTGGACCAACCTGTTGAAGCCACTCATATCCGCCTGAGAATATTCCCTGATGGGGGCGTTGCCCGTCTCAGAGTCTACGGAAAAATTCTGTTTAACACCCAGAACCTCCTCCCCAATGAACCCGTTGACCTGTCTGCCCTGATGAATGGGGCTCGTCCAGTCAACTGCTCAGACGCTTTCTTCAGCCCTATGCAAAACCTGCTCCGTCCGGGCCGGGGAGCTGACATGCACGATGGCTGGGAAACGCGCAGAAGACGCAATGGTGGCCACGACTGGATGATCATCAAGCTCGCTACGCCAGGCAAAATTGGCCGGGTTGAAATAGATACCCTGCACTTCAAAGGAAATTATCCCGACAGAGGTGGCCTGGAAGGCTGTTATTTTGAAGGAGAAGTGCCAGACGACAGCGCACAGTGGCAGAGCCTCCTGCCTGATCAGAAACTTCACGCCCATCGCAATCATACTTTTGTAGAAAACCTGGAAAATACCCAAGAAATCTACACTCATGTCCGCCTTAATATTTACCCCGATGGAGGCGTATCCAGACTAAGAGTAGTGGGTCAGCCGGAGCAAACGAAATGACACTGAGCGAACTGAACGCATTGAGTGAAGAGCAGGCAACAGAAGTCTTCCGTCAGTGTTGTGCCAGCGGCCATTGGGTTGAGTGCATGGTCGCAGCAAGACCCTTTGCCAATATTGAAAGTTTGCTGATCGCTTCTGACGCCGTATGGTCTCATTGCCAGAAATCGGACTACCTGGAAGCTTTTGATGCTCACCCGAAAATCGGTGATATCAACAGTTTGAAAGAAAAGTACGCTAATACTCAGACCCTGGCCGGACTTGAACAGTCCAGGGTCAACGAAGCCAATGAACAAACCCTGCAAGCATTGGCTGAAGGCAACAAACAGTATGAGAACCGGTTTGGCTATATTTTCATTGTCTGCGCTACCGGAAAAACAGCCGGTGAGATGCTAGCACTGCTTGAGCAACGTTTAGGCAACGAACCCGCAGATGAGGTTTCAATTGCAGCCTCTGAACAGCATAAAATTACCCGTATTCGCCTGTGTAAAATGCTCAAGAACGCCTCTCTGCCGAAAGAAGGAATGATTTTATGACCGGGATCAGCACTCATGTCCTCGATACTGCGCGCGGCCACCCTGCAGATCGGGTTCCCGTTACTTTGTATAAGCAAGCAGAAGACGGCTGGGTAGAAATAGGGCAGGGCACAACCAACGACGACGGAAGAGTAAATAGTCTTGCCACTGACGAGGTGAATCTCCCGAAAGGTATTTATAAGCTGGACTTTGAGACTCAGAGTTACTTCAACCGGTTGGGTCAAACGTCGTTTTATCCGGAAGTAACCGTCATTTTCGAAGTCAGTGACAACCGTCATCACCATGTGCCATTGCTGATTTCACCCTTTGGGTATTCGACATACAGAGGGAGCTGACTCTCACTCTTTGTCGGGCAAAAAGGCGTTGCACAGACCAACGCTGACAAAAAATAAGAACAAAGAGACACCCGCCCATGCTAACAACGTTAACCACCCGGGCTCTCCCTGTAGAGCCCTTGACTGCCGAAAGCTTCAAACCCTTCGGCGATGTGATCGAAGCCTGTGGTGACGCCATGATCATCAACCAGGGTCGCTGTCACAAATTCAACGATCTCACCCGGATTGCCACCGATGCCGAAGGTGAAGTGGCTATTCATATTTACCATACAGAAGCCATCAGGCAGCCCTACCCGCTGGATTTACTGGAACGTCACCCCCTGGGCAGTCAGGCCTTCATACCTCTGGAAAAGCAGCCATTTTTTATTGTTGTCGCCCCGGATAACCACCAGAAACCGGATTTTAATAAGATTCGATGCTTTGCTGCTGATGGTTCTCAAGGCATCAACTATCATCCAGGCACCTGGCATCATCCACTACTCTCTGTGGGTCAAGGTATCTCCTATCTGGTGGTTGACCGCACCGGTTCGGGACACAACTGTGATGAAGTTTTAATACCAGAACACCTTTCTCTGACAGTGGGAGCATCGCTATGAATACCCCCATTTTCTGGCGCGCCTCTGTACTTCATTTCCTGGACGATCCTGAGAAGGGAGCGCAAAGCTGGGAATACTTTGACGACGGTGGATTACTGGTTGAATCAGGCGTTATCAAGGCTTGTGGTCCTGCGGAAGCACTGTTGGAGCAACTGCCGGAAGGTTGTGAAGTCAGGGACTTCTCCAGCAGGCTGATCGTACCGGGATTTATCGATACCCATGTGCACTACCCCCAACTGGAAGTGATGGCTGGTTGTGGAGTGCAACTGCTCGACTGGCTGGAGCAATATACTTTTCCTGCTGAAGCCCAGTTCTCAAATCCTGAGTATTCAAAAGAAATCGCAGAACTGTTTCTGGATCAGTGTCTGACCCATGGAACCACAACCGCTCTGATTTTCGGTACAGTGGACCCTCAATCCGTCGATGCCTTCTTTGAAGCCGCTGAAAAGCGCAACATGCGCATGATTGCTGGCAAGGTCATGATGGACCGAAATGCACCGGACTATCTGCTCGACACACCTGAGAGCAGCTATGAAGATTCGAAACGACTGATCGATCTCTGGCACAATAAAGGGCGACTGTCTTATGCAGTGACTCCCCGATTTGCTCCCACCTCTTCTTCAGAGCAACTCGCCATGGCCGGTCGACTGCTTAAAGAACATAAAGATCTCTACCTCCATACCCACCTTTCTGAAAACTCCAAAGAAATAGCATGGGTTCAGGAACTGTTTCCTGAAAGCGACAACTATCTGGATGTCTACGACCAGCATGGCCTGCTTGGCCCACGATCCGTCTTTGCACACTCCATCCATCTGTGTGATCAAAGCTGGAATCGAATGGCTGAAACCGACTCATCCATCGCTTGCTGCCCAGGCTCCAATCTGTTTCTGGGTAGCGGGTTATTCAATTTTTCCAAAGCTAAAAACAACAATATTCGTGTTGGGCTGGGAACAGACGTGGGCGGTGGCACCAGCCTTTGCCTGCTCAACACCATGAAAGACGCTTATCAGGTATCTCAGTTGAGCGAGAATACGATTTCTCCTCTTCAAGCTTTCTACCTGGCTACTTTGGGGGGCGCCAGAGCTCTGCACCTCGACGACCGCATCGGTAGTTTCAAGATCGGTAACGAGGCTGATTTTCTGGTACTTAATCCCGAAGCCACGCCACTGCTGAAATTCAGAACAGATAAAACAAAAACACTGGAAGAGTTACTGGGTGTCCTGATGGTAATGGGTGACGACAGAGTCATAGAGAAAGCCATTGTCATGGGCCAGGAAACTCGAGGAAAAAGCTGAGCATGGAATCCTATCTACAGGACTGGTTGAACCTGATTTTTCGGTGGTTGCACGTCACGGCAGGTATTGCCTGGATCGGTGCATCCTTTTACTTCAACTGGCTGGAAGGCCGACTGGAAAAAGCCCCTCAGGCCAAACAGAAAAAAGGCATTAAGGGAGAATTATGGGCTGTGCATGGTGGAGGCTTTTATGAAATAAACAAATACCACCTGGCTCCGGAGAAAATGCCGGAAACTCTGCACTGGTTCAAATGGGAAGCCTATGTAACCTGGCTGAGTGGCTTTGGTTTACTGGCCATCATCTATTACTGGGGAGCAGAAAGTTATCTGCTAACGCCTGACTCTCCACTGTCATCAGCGTCAGCCATTGCAATAAGCGCATTCAGTCTGCTGATGAGCTGGCTGGTTTACGACTTCCTTTGCCGCACCCCCTTGTTTAACAATGAAAAGCTGTTTAGCGCTGTACTGTTTGGGCTGATCGTATTTTCTGCCTGGGGATACGCTCAGCTGTTCAGTGACAGAGCCGCCTATATCCATGTAGGAGCCCTGATCGGAACACTGATGGTAGGTAATGTCTTCCAGATTATTATTCCATCCCAGAGGAAGCTGGTTGACGCCGCCGAAAGAGGCGACAGCAGCTTTGACCCAGCCATAGCCCAGCATGCCTTGCTACGCTCAAGGCACAATAACTACTTCACTCTGCCACTGTTGTTTATCATGATCAGTGGTCACTACCCGATGACTTATGGTCATGACTGGAACTGGGCCATTCTTGCGGCTTTGTCTCTGGCAGCCATTCTGATCCGACACTTCTTTAACCGCCGTAATCAGGGTGCTGTATTAACCTGGCTCTGGCCTACCGCTGCCGTAGTAATGCTGAGTCTGGCTTTTGTCATCCGACCCCAGGTGGCCCCTCTGCCTGAAGTCGCTGAGCAGCCCGCCTTTGACGAAAAGGCCATTGTCGAGATTGTCACCAGCCGCTGCTCTACCTGTCATGCCGCCCAGCCCACTGATCCTCTCTTTCAGGCAGCGCCGGGGGGACTGATTTTTGATGACTATGAGTCGATAGCCAGCAAAGCGGACAAGATATACAGTCAGGCAGTTCTGACGCAGATCATGCCTTTGGCGAACCGGACAGACATGACGGAGGAAGAACGTCAGCTTCTGGGGCAGTGGTATCAACAGCTGAAGTCGGAAGGAAACGACTCACTCAAAGTCTCTATGAATTGACGCAAACTGAGGGCTCTGAATCAATCCGAGCCCTCGGTAACCTTTCTATAACTCTTCGTGATCATGATCCGAAGGTGTGTGGTTCAAGCCAGATAAAGGGATGCTGTAGAGATCACAACGAAGCGTACTGGTCACTTTGTGCTCTTCTACCCCATGATAAACATCCAGAATGATATGTGAATGAGACTGAAGGCCTGCCTGAATGTTTCTATCCGCGCAGTCACAGATCTCAACACTCTCCGACTTAAAGCTGCAATCTTCCCGTATACTCTTCTGAAAACCATTGGAGCGGAGGAAACTGAACATGTCCATTTCACCTCCAGGATAAAGAACGTTCAACCCGGTCACACCAGGCTTTTGTAAAGTGGCTTCTGACTCAAATTTATAATGCCTTCCGGTAATGGCCAGTAATGTCATGTTGTGAGGGTTTTCCTTTGTATCATATAGGCCCTTGAGTTTAATACCGGCGTCCTTTTCACCCAGAGCTTCACTGGAAATCAGTTCATAGCGGATGGCGATCACAGGCACAAAAAAACCACAGCGCTCACGCTGCTTACAAACCCCATCTTTTTGCTTCCCCCACTCAAGGCCATAGGTTTCAACCAATAAGGGCAGGTTACTGTCAGGGATTTTGGCACCGTCAAAAGCCAGATCAATCTCTATCTGAGTATCTTGCTTGTCGGTATAAACACAACCGTATCTGAAACTACTACCAGCCTCGTAATAAGCCCTGAGAAATTGAAGATCCTGATTGCTTTTTGGATGAGTGACTTCATCATTGGCTGCACGAGGCCCCACCTCTTCCACCAATGAATCAGCGGTATATCTGAGCGATTTAAAGAAGTCGGGAACACCTTCTGGAAGGTGCGATACATCGCCAACCCAACGCCTTGCATCCTGTGTCTGCTCCAGATTGATTTCCTCTCCTGGAGGGCAATAAAAAACATGTCCATATACCGATGTCAGCGGAGCCAGAAGCACCACAGATAATCCGGCCAACACTTGTCTGAAACTCACTTTTACTACTCCACCAGCAAGATTAAAAAAGGCTATCTGAGCGTGGCACAAATTCTTTTTTTTTATCCATGGGTGGCTTCCGTTGTATAAAATAGCGACTGTCGTTACTGACTTTTAAGCGGCTATAACCTCTTTGGAGACAGACATGAAGAAGTGGCAATGTACTGTTTGCGGTTTTATCTACAACGAAGAACAAGGCTGGCCTGATGAAGGTATTGAGCCGGGTACTCCCTGGAGTGAGGTGCCTGACAGCTGGGTTTGCCCAGACTGTGGCGCAGCCAAACAGGACTTCGAAATGGTTGAGCTGGATTAGGTGCCTGGCTATGCTCAATCGTCTCCCTATAGAGACCAACCGGACAAAAAGATCATTCAGGTTATTCCTTTTATATTTAAGCTTGTTAAACTCCCGTCGGCACCCATAAGAATTAGAGAGTGAGAACGGTGTTTGGAGGTCAACAATGAAGAAATGGCAGTGTGTCGTCTGCGGCCTGATTTACGATGAAGCTGAAGGCTGGCCAGATGAGGGAATTGATCCGGGAACCCGCTGGGAAGATGTCCCTGAAGACTGGCTCTGTCCTGATTGCGGAGTCGGCAAAGACGACTTTGAAATGGCTGAAGTAGGCTGATTTTATCGAAATAGCCTGATTCCCGCGTATTTCGGGAGAAAGGCTATTGCTCTAACCTCTGCAGTGTTTTAGTCTGTTGATGGTTGCTTGCCCAACGGAAGATAAAAAAAACAAGAAGGAGTGCATGACACCATGCGTAAACCAGAACTCGTAAATGCCATTGCCGACCAGGCAGATCTGACAAAAGACCAGGCCAATCAGGCTCTCAATGCTCTGATTGAAACCATAACCTCCGCTCTGAAAGAAGAAGACACTGTCAGCCTTGTAGGATTTGGAACATTCCTGCAGCGCAGCAGAGCCGCACGTACAGGTAAAAACCCACAAACCGGTGAACCGATACAGATTGCTGCCAGTAATACAGTAGCCTTCAAACCTGGTAAAGCCCTTAAGGATGCCGTTAACGGCTGATATTGGCAGAGCCAAAGAATTCCGGAGGTTGCTCTGCTGTCAGAACAACCTCATTTATTCAAACCTTCCTTTTTCCCGTCAGCCCCAACCACAGCCTTTCAGAGTATCGTCCTAACAGCCAAAAGCTAAGCGCTAGCAATGCGTAGAACAAGGCTTTATGCATTTCATCCCAGCCGTATTCAAAGAACCGGGTATACAAATTAACCAATAGAAAGCAGACGCCACTGATTCTCAGTATTGAGTCATCTCGGCGAAAACCTATCACCAGTGCCAGACCGGATGCCACAATCATGGCCAGTCGCCACAACCAAAGCTCCGCCTGTGATGCTTCGTTAGACTCAAGCAGGTAGTCATAATTCCCCACCATGGACAAAATCCACAGGCATACAAAAAGCACCATCAACGAGATGAATTGAGTCGTTTCAAAAAATGCCAGAGTTCGTCTAAAGAATGTCAGGACATGACTCAGCGCAAGAATCACCAAGCTAAAAAGGAGGAATCGCAGCGGGTAACTCATCCCGAAAAACGCCTGATCCTCGCCACCGGCCCAATAGGCCGTTTCAGCAAAAAACCAGAAGACCAATACCAGCAGCCCTGTCACCCAAAGCAGTAGAGACTCCAGAATCACCGCTACCAACAGGTAGATCACAGCAGCAAGCAGAAGTAACAGCGAATAATGACCACTGCCTGTATCGATAGCCTGCCCCAGATAATAAATTGAACCCGCCGTGGCAGCTGCACCCAGGAAAAAAATCAGTTCCTGACTGAAAACACCATGTTTCTGACGAGACTTGAACCACCCGCCAAACAGATAAATGCCCACAGACAGCACAGCAAAACACAAGCTTCGAGTACCATTCTGAAGAGTAAAAAGGTGCTCCAGCCATTCCATCAAGGCGTCATCCATAACCACGGCTAATAAAGACAAAACCATGGAAGAAAGAGCAGCCCAAAAAGCATACTGCGCCACCAGACGCCATTGAAAAGAGCGCACTTCCATAGACTCAAGCAAGGCCACCTTTTTCCCTTCTTCCAAAAGACCATCCCGGGACCAGCCTTCCAAACTTTCTTTCAGAAAACGGTATTGCTTTCCATTCACTTTCATAATATTTCCCTGGGATGACCTGTAGAATCAGGAGGTTGGCCGAGAACAGACCGACTCCTAAGGTTTATCTTTTAATGCATCAGAGTGATTAGCGCCCATCACAATTAGTTTGCATGAAAAGCCCGTTAAGTGGCCATCATTGTTAAATTGTTCAGACACACTGATCAGAGCAATGGAGTCTTTCTTAATATTTTCCTTTAAGTCCGCATCCGTACAACCGCAAAGCTTAAATCCTTTTTTATCCAGGCAGGGTTCAAACGGTTCAACATCACCCGAAGACGAATCATAAAACCTCTTAATAATATCGTACGTATCTTCCATGCTTTGGGTCTCACCTCTTAAAAGTTGGGTGCGATCCGTACTGCTAAGAAAATCTTCCTCTGAATAAACGTACCCTTCTTTTCCTTCGGCAATAAAACTTTTCTCTCCTGTGCTCCAAGAGAGAGGCCCCAGCATTAACCTCTCAGGAGGTCTATCCCACTCAGAATACACCGGTTCATTGGGGGTGCTCTGTCGCTGGATCACCAGCTGAGGGATCCTGAACACGCACTTCTCGAAATACGTCTGACACTCAAACTGATGTTGATGCTCTGTTGCCTTTCCTGTCCATCTTCCATCAGCAGTAATAATGGGTAGCGCTATGGCTCCCTGCATCAACATTGGATTTTCAGCTTCGAGCACCACTTCATAGCTCTTTTCTCTTGAAAAATCAGCCACCCGATAAAGGCAAGAGAGGTAATAAACCCCTTGTTCTTTATCAATACCGGCTTGTTTAAATACGAATGAATCTCCGGATTCAGCTGCCTCATACGCAGCTACAGACTGCATTTTTCCCCAGGAGGCTGGCATTCCCTCAGTCAACGGCGCCTCCCAGTGTTTATTGACAGGATTGAAAACAATATCCGCCGGAGATGGACAATGGCTTTTATTGATTAAAGATGCAGGAGAAGCTGAAGAAGGCTCTTTAGCCGGTACCTCTGGCTGCATGCCACTACTGATTGCAAGAGGCGTGAAAAAAGCACTTATCAAAAGAAACACAACACCAGGCCCGAGTTGCATAGCAAAACCATTACTTGTTGAATGAACCCAGAAAGCGTGGCAAACATCCGCCATTATGCAAGAAAGCGGGATAAGCCTTTTATTTTTAAGACCTTAAAACGTACTTTCCGAATCCCTATTTTTAGACCAGGGTGTTGACACTTTCGGCTTATATCCCTAATATTCGCCGCACTTGTCGAGCAGCACATCGCTGATCGCAGGGCCCAGGTGGCGGAATTGGTAGACGCGCTAGCTTCAGGTGCTAGTGTCCGAAAGGGCGTGGAAGTTCGAGTCTTCTTCTGGGCACCAGTCATTTAACGATGATTGGGCCGGACGCAAAGTCCAAACAATTAGTGATATGCCCAGGTGGCGGAATTGGTAGACGCGCTAGCTTCAGGTGCTAGTGTCCGAAAGGGCGTGGAAGTTCGAGTCTTCTTCTGGGCACCATATCACAAACTTTAAAAAGCTGATCTTTGATCGGCTTTTTTAGTATTCAGCTCTCACTCGCCATTCTGGTTAATTGTCTCTTCCTTTTACTTCTCTGCACTCAACATTGTATTTCTATTGCACGAACTTCTTTCGTCGATTAAAAACAACGCACCTGTTCAATAAATCGACCTGACAGTTTTGCTGTCCCGGAATCATCAATGGAACTTAACACCTGGCTGGCTTTTCTGGCCGCAACCATCATTATCAGTGTCACACCCGGTGCCGGTGCTGTGAACACCATGGCAACAGCTATACGCTCAGGTTTAATCAAGACCCTGCCTTCCATTATGGGGCTTCAGGTAGCCCTGATTCTATTTTTGATTGTTGTAGCAGCTGGCCTCGGAGCCATCCTGGCCGCCTCTGAAACCCTGTTCACTGTGATCAAGTGGGTAGGAGCCATTTACCTGATATTTCTGGGCATCATGAAATGGCGCGAAGTCGCGCAAGAACTTTCTTCCGGGAGCCCATCCAACATCAGCCAGAGAAAGTCCTTTGCCAGTGCCATTCTGGTTAATCTGACCAACCCCAAGGCCATTGTTTTTCAGGCTGCTTTTCTACCGCAGTTTATCGACCCTGCTCTGACACTCTGGCCCCAGTACTTGATCATGGGAGTCACCATGGTCATCGTCGACAGTCTGGTCATGGTGGGTTATGCCAGCTTTGCCCT
Source organism: Endozoicomonas sp. (assembly GCF_051008435.1). Taxonomy (GTDB): domain Bacteria; phylum Pseudomonadota; class Gammaproteobacteria; order Pseudomonadales; family Endozoicomonadaceae; genus Endozoicomonas_A. Next base: position 10,447 of record NZ_JBPCXO010000250.1, read on the forward strand.
GAAGCTGAGGCCTATTATGAGAAAGTACGGAAAGCTGCAAAACCGCCTGTTTGGCTCCCTGTTTATCGCTTGTGGCGGGCTTCTGGCTGCCAGTCAGCGGTAACCTTCCCAATAGCACTATGGTCAATGTCTCACAAACTGAAAGGAAAACCTCCGATTTCGGAAAATACCTAATCATGGATAATAGGAATCGTCAGCTCGGGACAGGAAGTCCACAAAGTCAGGAAGACTTAAGCTGACATAGAGGCAGGATGCCTCAGGATAGTCAGGATGACCATCCAAAGCGCAGGAAGCGAACCGGGCAGGATGCCCAGAGTCAGGAAGACTTGAACACTGCAGGCAGCAGGCAAAGCAGGAAGCTTTGAAGTCAGGACGACAGGTTGCAGGAAGCGAATTGGGGCAGGATGCCTGAAGGACGAAAGGATTAACTGCAGGATGCAGTTTGGCAGGAAGCCAGAAGGTCAGGAAGACCCAAGATTTCAGCAGGATGCAAACCAGGCAGGACGCCTGAAGTGGTCAGGAAAGACCAACACAGCAGGATGCTACTTTCAGAGCAGGAAGCTCTGAAACAAAGAGTAAGAAAAGGATTCACAGGGATCGTACGAAAAGCAGACCATGAGGTCTGTTTTTTGTATCCGGGGTTATTGACAAAGAACCCGCTCATACATATCATGCATCTCGTTCCTTGCCGGTATAGCTCAGTTGGTAGAGCAACTGACTTGTAATCAGTGGGTCCCGAGTTCGACTCTTGGTGCCGGCACCAATTTTCTTCTAAGTTATCAACGACTTAGAATTGACATGAGACAAGAATTGTATACTTTGTTTCAGTCGTTTAAGGGTTAATGCTACACGGTGTGCTACACCATATTACCCTAGTACTAAAAAAGCCAGGCTGTTATCCACAACCTGGCTTTTTTATTTCCCTAGAAAATAAGGGCTGGGGGGGAAAGTGTAGCATCACCCTACCTCAAAAAGTGTGGGGTAGTGTAGTACTACACCATCTGCTACCCCTTCAAACACTCACCGGGGGGGGAGTCTCCCCCTATGCTGGACATGGAGTCCCAAAGAGTCTCCTGAAAATAATGGGGGGGATCACACAGAGAGCTACACACTCATAGGCCCACCAATATTTACTCGGCGGGCCAATAAATTCTCACCATGGGTAAAAGAGCCCGACCTTCTGTATCGAACTGGTCATAATGAGTCACAATCAAATCAGCGAGGTCATCCATATCAATCAGAGTTACAGGAAAGGCTGCTCGCTCAGCCTCATATCGAGCTTCTCTTGAAAAGCCACCAGTACTGACATACAAACCTTTGTCTCCTTCACGAAGTGCACCCAGAAAGCTCCTGATGGCCTGAGCCCCCATACTGCCTGTACGATGCTTTACTTCTGCCTTGATTCTGGGTTGGGTTAACCCTAAACCATCAGGTGATGCAGTCACATCCACACCACGATCAGGACCCTTTGGTGACACTCTGGTTCTGTACCCCATGGCACGTAATACAGCTGCCAGCATATGCTCCATTTCTTCCGGATCTAAAGAATGAATCTTGTCTTTGATCAGTTCATGACCCCGAGAAATGGTGTCGAGCATCATCGCTTTAAGGTCATCAACCTCTTCTTCAGGACTTTCTACAACCGGTTTGCTTTTCCCCTCAAGAACAGAAAGCAGCTCCTGGCAGACACCATCAGACAATGAGAACAAAGTTAGTGTAGAACCCAGCGAATTACGTGTTGCTTGTGACAATAGATCTCTGGAGATCTTGCCTAACCATCGAACTTTGCGGGCATTGGCATAGTCACCTACCAACTGGCCATTATCCAGATAGACGTATTCACCCAGATCTTCACCGATCAAATATTCCCGCAGCTCAGGACTGTAACTGGTGACCAAGTCGCCTTTTTTGATTTCATCACGAAACTTACGCAGCATATGCACTGCGTTAGAAGTACGGTTTGGCTTACTGTCGTCGTACAAACTGATATAAGCTTCTCGCAAGGCGGAAAGCTCTTTGAGTTGATTCAGATCCCCCAGGTCATTCCAGCCAATAGCCACGTACCCACGCTCAAAATCTTCAAAGTACTGACCGCCTCTGCCTGCTCGGATCATCCATCCTGACATGTTCTACTCCGTTGGATCTTATCCTGATTACTCAAACTTCAACGCCCAGACGCTGAACTTCAATATGACACCGTTCCCAGTCCGGATAATGCTGGCTGACCAGTTTCCAGAATGCCTTGTCATGTTGTTTCTCTACGGTATGACACAACTCATGGACAATCACATAGTCCAGAACCGATGGAGAAAACTCCATACAGCGGGGATGAAATTCCAATACGTTGTCTTCTGTGCAACTGGCCCAGCGACGCTGGAATTTAAACAGCCTTGCGCCTTTGGCCTCCAAGCCTGTCTGCCGCTGCCAGTAACGAACTCTTGGAAATAACTTATCCCTGGCCTTATCACGGAAGAACTGTTCTCTAACACTTTTCAGAGTATCTCTGGAAAGGCTGTGACCTTCCGGTGACTGAATAAAAAACCGGCTGTGATTAAAACTGATCAACGCCTGACGTAATTCCAAAGCGGGCTCTACAACGCAGTACCAGGTTTTCCCTCGATAGAGCAGGCGGCTGCCTGTGACAAACTCATCTTTCAGAGGTTGATTAACCTCGACCAGTTTCTGTTTGATCCACCGAGCTCGATAGCGAATCAGCTCTTGTTGCTCGCTCTCTGGCACCTTGGGGCCTCGCAACAGAACCGGCTTGTCCCGTTCAACGGTTACATAGTGTTGCTTCAACTCAGGCTCTTCCCGAAAGACCCAGGAGATAGCAGTGGTGCCATATTGGTAAACAGGCATCAGTGTGGTCAGCCTCAGTTATTCAAAAGAATGTCAAACAGAGTAGCCGCATGCTGTCGCGCTGTACTCATATCCCAACCGGCCAGTGCCCGTAGCTTTTTACGGATCTGCTTTTGCAGCTCCTTATGAATTTCCTTCTTCTCTTTCCAGATGGGACTGGCAAGCACACTTCCTATATTCTCATCCTCAAACAAAGCCTGAGTCCACTGCCTGGCAGATACACTGTCCTGCCCATCACTAGCCTGATCGCTCAATTGGTCGCTCAATTGAGAGCCCAAGTAATCGTACACAGCAATTTGCGCTGGGGAACTGAAACCTGCCTGTTGAGCTCCCGATGCTTTTTCCCGAATCTGTTGACTGAAAAGCTCCAGCTGTTGGAGGAACTCGGCCTGCTCGATTCGCTTTTCCTTCTCGTCTTCAATCAACTTTTTCAATGCTTCTTCAAGAGGTCCAAAGAAGCCAGGATTCTTCTGCTTGCCGGTAGCAATCGTGTGTTTAAGCTGGTTTTTCATGGTCAGAGCCTGGCTGCCCAGACTTTTCAGTTTACGCAGTCGCTCCATATCATTGGCATCAAGAATAGAGATTTCCTTGCCTAACAGACTCCGTACTTCATCCGCCTCAATATGTTCGTCAAGAAGTTGTTGCAGAAGCTCTGACTCAAGCTGGTTTAAAGGGCCCTTATGAGCATCGTCTGGCAGCTTGTTTCTCAATGCCAGCTTGATCTCTCCCAGTACTTTGAAATAAGGCTTGTAGCGTGCTCCACGTTCATCTGGCAGTACCACATCCAACCGGGCATTGAACTCTTTAAAGGCCGCCAGAAACTCATCAACAACATCCAACCTGACATCCGGATCAAGGTAGCGATCAGCATCGTCTTTATAAAGCTCTGATTGCTTAACCAGATCGTGCTTTTTGGGCAACAGGTTCAACACTTTTTGCAGGGCAGTTTCCAGCTTGGGCAATTCACTGTTGATATCTGTCCAGATCTGCTCAGGCTTCACGTCGCCACCATAAATCGATAACGCCTGATCCAGATACTCAACCACACCGTAATAATCAACGATGTAACCCGCATTCTTGCCTTTGCGAGTCCGGTTCACACGGGCAATAGCCTGCAATAGCGTATGTTCTTTCAGCGGTTTATCGAGATAGAGCGTGTTGACAATAGGAGCATCCCAGCCAGTCAGCAGCATATCGGAAACAATTAACAGTCCAATGTTGTTCACATTGATCGTATTCTCATCGTTCTGGCTTTCATCGCCCGTCTCCATAAAGCAATAGGGCTTTTTAAACAGGTTATTGACCAGGTTCGGGATATCATCCGTCGGCACCGCTACGGGTTCTTTGCCTTCTTTTATTTCACTACGAACCCGTTCCTCAATGGTTTGCAGCTTGTGTTGCCTGCCATGCACTTCATAAGCGGCTTTTGCTTCATTGACACCGGTTTTATTCTCAGTGATACCACCCAGTGAAATCACAACACGGCTTTCAAAGGTTTCCTGTCCAGCGTCCTTTCGTTCTGCCATCATGGCATCCAGCGTATCCTTGTAGCGCACCGCCATATCCCGACCATCACAAACCAGCATCCCTTTGAAGCCTTTTGCCTTGACGCTCCCCAGAAAGTGCTCAATCAAGTGTCGTGCATTTTCATCAATGCGATCTTTTGCGGTGCGCCGTTTTTTCAGCAACGCCTGTTTAAGTTGCTTTTGTCTAACTTCATCTTCCTGCCCAAACAAGTCACCAAAAGCTTTATCCAGCTCCGGGTCCACCGTCAGCTCAGTCATCCCTTCCTGATATTTGATCGGTAAGGTTGCACCATCCGCTACAGCCTCATCCAGCCGGTAGGTATCTATATAATCTCCCGAGCCACTTGCTCCCATGAAAGCGTCCAGGGTATTTCTGTCTCCCTTGTTCAAAGGAGTACCGGTAAAAGCCACAAACTTGGCATTGGGCAAGCTGGCACGCATAAAGGTAGCAAGAAAGCCGTATTGGCTGCGATGGGCTTCATCCACCAACACATAAAAATTAGGCTTGGTCGTTAGAACATGAAAGTCTACCGCCTCACGGCTTTGCTCGACCCACTTATTGGGTTTGGCGGTACCATCAGCATTTAGTTTGCCAAAATGGACGTTTACATCTTCGCAGATAAAGAACTGATTACCTTCTAAAACTCTTCTTACACGAGTCTGTAGCTCTTCGTTCTCAGACTCTGAATCTTTGGCAGCAGCTTTAATCGGCTTACCGTCCCGCTCCTGAAATTTCTGTACTGTACTGGTGAAAACACTGCCATAGTCGTTGGAGAGCATTCTCTCCAGCCCAGCAACCGATGGTGCTTTGATCGGACTCATACCAACATTGGCAAACGTATTGGATATCTGTCGATCCAGATCAGTTCGGTCAGTTAACACCAGTACACTGGGGTTATTCAGGCCCAGACACTGAGCTCTCAGATAGCGGGCAAGATAGGCCATGGTCAGCGATTTGCCACTGCCCTGGGTGTGCCAGACGACTCCTCCAGATGGGCCGCCTTCTGATTTATCTGCCGTCAGCTTTGCAATGGTTTTACGTACCGCTCGCCATTGCTGATAGCGAGGGAGCTTTTTAATCGTTCTACCTTCATCCAGCTCGAACAGCACAAATTGACAGACCAGCTCCACAAAGCGGGAAGGCTCAAACAGTGCCCAAAGCAATTTATCCTGCTCATTCGGCTCACTGCCTTTTAATTGCGTTACCAGAGCTAACTCTTTTTCTTCCAGGCGGTAGCGAAAATAGAAAGCTTCAGGCGTAAAGATTGCACCGTACAGAGCCTGGCTACGGTTTATAGCTGCACATACCTGATTAAATACAAAGTGACGTGGATGACTGTTCTGATACGCCAGCAGCTGGTTAATGCCTTTACCTATTTTAACGTGACTGGCCTTGCACTCGATCATTGCCAGCGGCAGACCATTAATAAACAACAACAGGTCCGGACGAAATTCGTCACCGTCACTGTTGGTGCCGACAAATTGATCCACTACATGAAACTCGTTTCTCTGGAGCGAATTTAATGGCTCAACCTGATCGAAGAAACAGACACTGCGGAGACGACCATCAGCATCCTTGATCTGGATCGCACTGCCATGAACAACGGACTCCCAACACTTCTGGTTGGCTTCCATCAGGTTATCGTTCCAGAACTTTCTTAATTCTCTTAGAACGCTTTCCGCACCACTTGCTACGTCGGCCAGCCAGGGATTAAAAGCCAGCAGTCGATCCGTCAGCACATCCGTCAAAATAGGGAGCAGGTGCCTGTGCGACTGTTGTTCACCCACTGCTTTGCCAGACAAGTGGGTATAACCCAGCCTTTGTAACCAGGCGATGGCAGGCTTTTCAACACCTTCCCGTTCGGGAGAGGAAGAGGGTACGGCACCCTTGTTCATAAGGAGGTGTCTCACAGGCAACAGTTGTCGTTTCTGACCCTATCACGACTGTCAGAACCTCACCAGAGCCGCCCTGCTGTTTACTATGGAAGTGCAGCTATATCTACTTCAGCTATTTCTATGATTCGGATTAAGCTGCACTTCCAGCTCATGGCTGTTTAGTTTTTGCCCATTTTTTCCGGTCATATTTAGTTTTTTGCATGGATATTTAGTTTTCAGGCCAGAGGGCGGCCTCGATTTAGCTTTTTCTGTTTTCACCGGAAGGCAGGGAAAACCAAACAGGGTGTTCTGATCGCTATCAAATAACCATCAAATAAAGCGAGCTGACTCAGCTTAATGGCTGCCATGGGGGCTGAGTCGTTTGAGAGGGATCATTTGGGGTTCTCCCAAATGCTTACCGACAGACAGGGCTCTCTTGGTCATATCGTCCCTTAATATTTAGTTTTTTTGGATTTTTTTGAGGTAAATTTAGTTTTTTATGGCAGTATTTAGTTTTTACCCTCTATCAAAAGGCTCGATTTATGCCAGCTCCCCTTGGCTATGAATGGTTGAAAGAACACTGTCAGCTGAGTGTTTTACCTCATTCTGTTCGCTCATACACGGGTGGTTTGCTGGGAACAAGAGCCAATCAAGTGAAACGGCATGAGATTCTGGAGCAGAACTTTCCCGACTCAGCCAGACCGGAAGAAACTCTGGTTGGACACCTGCTGTTTGCTTTAAAGCATGAAGGCGTTAACCCCGCCTATCTCCAGCAGGTTTTTCTGCAAAAAGGCGTAGAGAATCACATTCAGGCCACCATCCAGAAGCGCCCCAGCAGCCACTGGAGCCGTCGTCTGTGGTTCTGGTATGAATACCTTACGGAAACCCTGCTGCCACTGCCTGACTGCAAAGCCGTTAAATATGAGTCGGTTCTCGATGAAGAACGCTACTTTACCGCTCAACCCATGAATGTTCGGCGTTATTGCCTGCGCAACAATTTACCGGGACACGGAAGATTCCTACCACTGGTTCAAAAAACGGATGCCCTGCGTGACGCATCCGATACCAGACTGGAGCAATGCCTGCACAGTGCCCTGGCGGATTATGACGAAGAAGTATTTGCCAGAGCTTCCCGTTTCCTGACCACTTATGAAACCCGAACCTCTTCTGAAATTGAGTCAGAAAACATAACGCCTGATAAATACATTCGTTTTGGCCGGGCACTGGAAATGGCAGGCCAAACGCCACTGACCAAAGAGCGATTGATTGAAATCCAGAACATCATCAAGGATGCCCACCAACAGGAGCCTGACTACCGGGTTGAGCAAAACTATATTGGCGGCCCAGGCCCCCAGGGTGTCGCTCTGCCGCCACCCCGTCCGGAAAACATTGAGGACCTGATGGATGACTGGTTTGCCATGGTGGCACGATTGGCCGACTCGAACATTCCCGCCAGTGTTCGGGCAGGAATTCTCTCCGCCAGCTTTGTCTATTTGCATCCGTTTATGGACGGCAACGGGCGGATCAGCCGCTACCTGATTCAGGATGTTCTGGCAAAGTCCGGCATCCTGCAACCGGGTATTATTCTGCCGGTATCCGGCGGGATTCTGAACCGTCAGCAGGATTATTATCAGACACTGGATCGGCTATCCAGAGCTATCTGCGCCCAGACTGACTATTACATTGATGAAGCCGGGCATATCACCATTGAAGGGGAAACAGACCATCTGTTCCGCTACCTGGACCTTACTCACTACTGCCAATGGCTTTGCGAAGTAATTAACGATGTGGCCGAACACCTGTTACCCAAAGAGATTGACACCCTAGTGCTGGCCGACCGACTCTACCGGGCACTGGATCAGGTGCTTGACCTGTCAGCCAAAGAGTTGCGCCTGATGGTCAGGATTATTCTGGACAACAAAGGCAAGTTGAGTAAGCGGAAACAAAAGCAGTTTGAATTTCTGACCGATCATGACTTTGAACAGATCGACCAGATTGCCGCTGAAGTGCTTAAAGGCACCACCAGGAAGTAGCGCCCAATGAATTGTCTACGCAGTGAGTAGACAATTCATATAGCCGTTTCTTCAAAACAGTCGCCACTAGCACTGTCACAATGTCAGTAATCCTGTGAATCTGGTTTCACTCGTATCTGGCCGGTCAGCAGCTTTTGCATCAGGCCCTTTTTTAGTTGTTGGGTTTGGGATTTTTTAGTGTTTAAGCGATTGAGTTTACAGTCTACAGTGGACAGGATTTTGGCTATTTGTTTTTGTTCTGCCATATTGGATGGATGCGCAATTCTTAATTTTTTAAAAAATGGTAAGCCTATGGTCTTGATTGTTGAACCTATAGCAATACGTTCAAACTCTGGCTTCATGAGCTGTAACAGGTAATACAGATACCAGTTATTAAGCAGACCTTTAGGTTCACAATTCCACACAATGAAGTGCTGACTCACAGCCATTTCTTGGTCCATAACCGCACTTTTGCCAATGCCAGCATCTCTAGAAAGTACAACTGTTCCCTTGGGGTGTAGAGTTGCAGAAGAATTATCAATACCTAAAGAAGAAATCTCCTTGTCGGTGGTGTCAATTGGGCCTTGATCAAGCTTGCTAGAGTCGGCCAAAGAAATCCATTTAATCCCACCATTCCAGTATTCAGGCTTTTGCTTGTCAGGTGTATGACCACTCCCCCTATTAGCCAATTTATCCAGAAGAGTTACCTCCCACCCAACCGGAATCCGCCCCAGTTCAGAGTCCTTAAACTCAGTATGAGGTTGCCAGTTCCCATCGGCATCCTGCGTACCCACACCTTCGGAAAACAGCTTTTGCATCAACCCTTTTTTCAGGGTCTGGGTGGCAGCGATCTGCTGGTCGATCAGGGTCAGTTTACTGTCCACAGTGGAGAGGATTTGGGCTATTTTTTTTTGTTCTGGGAGTGGGGGGACAGCAACCTTAGCATCCAAAATTTTTGAAGGTGATGAATGCCTAACAGTCGTACCTGTTGCAGTGTTTTGAATATATCGTTTGTAGTCTTCTGCCTGTGCAAGATATAAGAGATATTCTTTGCTCAAAGAGTTGCTAAGGAAGTTAATCTTGCCAATTCGTTGGTTATGAAGCAGGGGTTCATCTTCAGTTACCAATCCCATATTTCCTAATATTTCACATTTGACAGAAAGGTCGGTCATCACAACGACCAAATCATCAGCCTTGAGTTCATATTCCGCTGGATAATCAGAATTAAACCGCTTGGTATTTCGTTCATTAAAATACAAGCCTCCGGTTCTCTTAAAATTACCGGGAGTTAACAAGATTGCGCCTTTATCCCCAAAATGCTCACCAGGAAAAGCGTAACCATGCTTTATCTCGATGAAGCTTTTCAATTCATCAAATGACCAATCAGCAGGTATTACCCCAACAGGACTTTCTTTATATCCTTCCAGCAACATAACTCCCATCACGCCACCTCCACTTCTGGATTCCCACCTTCGCGGGAATGACGGGAGGAGGTTAGGCCCAATTCGGCCAGATACCCATCCAGCTCCGCATCAACATCTGCCAACTGACCACTGATCACTCCCAACTCAGCCAATACCAAAGGTATGTCGATAGAAGGCTCCGGCTCCGAAGTATCAATATACCGGGCAATATTCAGGTTAAAATCGTTTTCTTCAATCTCAGCCAGCTCTACCACACGACAGTATTTCTCTTCTTCTGCATTGTTGTGGAAAGCCGCGCTGTGAGCATCGTGGATATGTTCAATATCTTGTGGGCGCAGGCTGTTCTGGTTTTTACCTTCGGCAAACTCTTGGCTGGCGTCGATAAAGATCACCCGGTTTTTCAGATTTTCAGGCTTCTGCTTATTGAGGATCAGCACGCAGGCGGGAATGCCGGTGTTATAGAACAGGGCAGAGGGCAGGCCAATAATGGCTTCAACACGGTCACCGGGCAATTCTTTGGCCCCCTGGAGCAAACCTGTGCGAATTTTTCCTTCTTCTCCACCCCGGAATAGCACACCATGGGGCAAGACGACCGCCATACGACCATTGTCTTTCAGACTGGCCAGCATATGTTGTACAAAGGCCAAATCAGCGTAGCCACGGGGTGGTATACCGTAACCCAGTCGTCCAAACGGGTCTTTCACTTCTTTCTTGTAGTTGGGCGGTACTTCTTTCTCTTTGCCGCTTTTATCTGTTTTTTTCGGACGGTTAACTTCTACATGCGTCCACCAGCTTTTGGCTGAAAATGGCGGATTGGCAATCACCCGGTCAAAGCATTGAATGCCTTCATTATCCCGGTGCAGCGGTTTTACCAGGGTGTCGCCCCGTTCCAATTCGGCACGCATGTTGTGCAGATATAAATTCAGCTTGCCGATGGCCCAGGTGCCCAGGTTCTTTTCCTGACCGTAGAGCATGATATTGGGTTGCCCGGCAATCATGCCATCCGGCAGTTGAGAAACATGATGGGCACTTTCCACCAGCATACCGCCACTGCCAAAAGTCGGGTCATAAACGGTATGCCCCGGCTGTGGGTCCAGCAGGTTAACCAGCAGTTGCACGACGGGTTTGGGCGTATAGAACTCTCCACCCTTTTTACCGGCATCGTCAGCAAACTGTTTGATCAGGTATTCGTAGGCATCGCCCAGCATATCGGCTTTGTACAGGCTGTTATTGCCCAGGTTGTACTGGTTAAAGTGGCGCAGCAAACGAGCCAGCAATGTGTCGCCCAGTTTGTTTTTGTCGCCAAACTGAATGGCGGTTAGCACACCTTCCAGGTAACTGTTCTGGGCTTCAATATCACCAAAGGCTTCATCAATGGCTTCGCCAATGTTCTCAGTGCGGCTGGTGATAAAGCTCCAGCGGGCGTGCTCGGGTACAAAGTGGTCGCCGTCTTCCTGCTCTATCTCAATAGCTTCTTCTCGAGAGCAGTCTTCGTCGGACATGATGGCCGCTACTTTTTCTTCAAAAACATCGTTGAACCGCTTCAGGAAAATCAGGCCGAAGATGTAGTTTTTGAAGTCAGAGCTGTCGATAGAACCGCGCATGATATTGGCGGATTCCCAGAGCCAGCTTTCTAATGTTTCAAGAGTAAGGATTTCTAGGGTAAGCTTTTCCTGAGACATGTAAGGTAACCGGTTGAGTTGTTGGCCATTTGCCCGGAGCCTGTCGGACTTATGCTTTCGAGTTTGAAATTCAGTAGAGCGAGTCAGCTTTTTCGTTGGATTTGTGCGAATAGTTGACCTATTTAAGCAAATTCAACGGAAAAACTGGCCGCTCTTTCTGGATTTCAGACCGAAATTGTCATAAGTCCGGCAGGCTCCATGGATGAAGTGTACAGCAGAGATACGGCCAATGACTGATTGATAATCAAGTTAGGTTACAGGAAAGGAAACGGTTATAGAATGACTTCAACCCATAAGCTGCCCTGTCATCAGGCCAGCTCTCGATAGTCTTCAAGTTCAACCACTGTCCGGTCTTCATCACAGGTACTTTCACCATTGAGAATACTGCTCAGATAATCATCATAAATCTTGGCAACATCCCGCTTTTCATCCAACCGGTCATCGTGATCATAATGCCTGGATTCTACACTGCCATCTTCCCTGCTCTGTAAGAGATAACGATGTTCTTTCAACACTCTCTGATCAGTAAACAGCCGGGTGCAGGTTCTTCTCAAGTCTTTGGCAGTAAAACGTTCTGGAATCCACCTTCCCTCTGAAACGGCCTGATCCTGCAACCAGTCGTTATACTCACTCACCAGCGACCCAAGATTGGACACATCAATGGGTGACTTACCGGTAATCATAAAGGGGCCACTGAAATCTCCCGATATTGTTTGAGCGTCTTCCAATATTTCAAGCGCTCTACGGGTCAGTGGAATCACCCTCTTTTTGGGGACGGCATTCTTGCCTTTGGTATCAATAAACCTCAGCGCTCTTCTACGCCAATCAATATCCGTCCACTGAATATGATTGAGCTGTTCCGGACGGTTGCCGAAGCAGGCCAGACAAAACTTCAGTAACAGACCATAGAGTGGACTCCAGGTTTGCTTGATCTGATCCAGGTCATGCCACAGCTGATGAATCTCGGCATTAGAGAGGGTTCGATCTCTGACTCGTTCAAACTCAGCGTACTTGGGTATGGCATCAGCCGGATTGAACTGGATGTGGAAGCATTTACCGTTCTCTAACTGGTGCCTGGGATCATAATCAGACTTCATACCCAGGTTATACGCCGCTATCAGATAACTTCGGGGCTTTTACAGGTTGGCTGATGAAAAGTGAGGGGTTGCAACAGAAATAGCCTTCAGGAGACGATTGATTTGTAAGGATCAAAATTTCTGAAGGATCAGACATGTGTGCAACACCCTCACTACGC
>NZ_JBPCXO010000251.1:0-4995 GCF_051008435.1 Endozoicomonas sp.
GCCAGCCTGCTGCTGTGATGTTGATTGTACCTCGCTAGGCTTGGCACAAGAGTCACAGTAGTAGACTGGTTCCGCAGTCCACAAGAATCTTCCTTCGTCAAACGCTAAAAACTGCAGAATCGAGTTAAAGGATTTGCTGGAGATGCACTTGCCTGATGAGGAAATTGTCAGACAAGTGGCCAGTGACTTTGCACTGGAAGATATGGCTGGTAGCAAAAAACTTGCTGAAGCTGAAGAAAGAAAAGAGCAGTTGGATACGGGTCTGAATCTAAGTGCCAAGTTTGGGTTTTTATCACAGAAGGACAAGGCTGAATGGTTCAGAAAAGTGAATGAAGCCTGGGAGAGAAAAGAAAAGCCACCCTGGCCAGAACCTGAAAAAGTGGATGAAAAAGTGCTTCCTGATCAGGAAGATGATGAGGATGACGATTTGTATTCCTGAAATCGCTCTCTGTAAAGCTTTTCATGAGGGAATCGTTTATGAAATGATCCGTCAGGCATTTCTGGGAAATTGTCAGCAAGATATAATAGTGGTAGTCCGATACTGTCTTCGTATATCAGGGCGGGTAACGTAAGCCTTACTGTTTTCTGATCTGGAGCGATTTTTGCTTTATGCTTCAGTGTCACTCACTCAGGAATTCTGCATGCATCCTCAAGCCGGTAAAGTCGCTACAGACGACATGCTGACCAATATTCCCCGTCTGGTCAGCGATTATTACGCTATCCAACCAGATCCTGCCAACCCTTCCCAGCGGGTTCAGTTTGGTACTTCAGGACACAGAGGTACTTCTTTCAAGGCCACCTTTAACGAAGCCCATATCGTTGCTATAACTCAGGCTATCTGTGAATACCGTCACGAGCACAATATTACCGGACCTATGTTTGTGGGCATGGATACTCACGCCCTGTCTGAACCAGCATTGATCAGTGCCATTCAAGTACTGGCAGCCAACCGTGTACAGGTAAGAATCGAGGAAGGCAGAGGTTATACGCCAACTCCGGTTATTTCTCATGCCATCGTCGGTTATAACCGCGACCATCAGGATAAAGCGGATGGTGTGGTCATCACGCCCTCTCATAATCCCCCAGAGGATGGCGGTTTCAAGTATAACCCGCCTCATGGTGGTCCGGCTGGCACTGAAGTGACCAACTGGGTTCAGGATCGTGCCAACCAGCTGATTGCACAGAGGTTGGAAGGTGTTAACCAAGTGTCGCTTAATGAGGCTCTGGCTTCAGGATTTATCACTGAATACGATTACATCACGCCTTATGTCAATGACCTGGAAAATGTCATCGATATGGAGGCTATTCGCAAGGCGGGCATCAAGATTGGTGTCGATCCACTGGGCGGTTCCGGCTTGTATTACTGGGAACCCATTGCGAAGCGTTATGGGCTGGATATCGAGTTAGTCAGTAGAAAAGTTGATCCTACTTTTTCCTTCATGCATGTTGATAAAGACGGCAAGATTCGTATGGATTGTTCTTCGGCCTATGCCATGGCTGGTCTGATTGAACTCAAGGATCGGTTCGACATTGCGTTTGGTAATGATCCAGATTTTGACCGTCATGGCATAGTGACCCGCAAACATGGCCTGTTAAACCCTAACCACTACCTGGCTGTAGCGATTAATTATCTGTACAGCCATCGCACAAACTGGTCAGCGAATGCCAAAATTGGCAAGACTCTGGTATCCAGTGCCATGATCGATCATGTGGCTAAAGGGCTGGACAGGGAAGTGGCTGAAGTGCCGGTAGGCTTCAAATGGTTTGTGGATGGGCTGGCTTCTGGTGAGCTTGCCTTTGGTGGGGAAGAAAGTGCCGGTGCTGCTTTCCTGCGCCGTGATGGTAGCACCTGGTGCACCGATAAAGATGGTTTCATTCTGGCTCTGCTGGCTGCAGAGATCACAGCAGTCACCGGCAAAGATCCGGGTGAGCACTACCAGGAACTGACCGAAAAGTATGGTTCCCCTGTTTATGAACGACTGCAGGCTCCCGCTTCTGACGAACAGAAAAAAGTGCTGTCAGCCATGAACCCATCCATGGTCAAAGCCGATACTCTGGCGGGTGATCCTATTACTGCCAAGTTAACTCATGCTCCGGCAAACGGTGCTGCGATTGGTGGTTTGAAAGTTGTTACTGAGAAGGGCTGGTTTGCTGCCAGACCGTCAGGTACTGAAGCTGTTTATAAGATCTATACCGAGAGTTTTGTGGGCCCTGATCATCTTAAGCAAATTCAGGAAGAAGCCAAAGCCATGGTTTCGGAGGTGTTTGCAGCCGGCTAGGCGTTTCACCACACTGTTCCCGCACTCCCTTTCCCCGTGTCTTTGGGCGAAAGGGGGATATTACCTGCTTTAAAAATCTGAAATCTGATATCTATGACCATAGCTGTTCAACCATCGTCTGTTATGTCGGGGTTTGAGTATGATCGTGAGCAGGAACTGCTGCATGCGCATTGTGCCATTCCCTTTAGTTTTCTTGGCCTGCATGACCATCCATCTGGCAAGGGTTTGGTTCTAAGAGTCTGGCGTCCTGATGCTCATAGAGTGGAAGTCTCAGAATACTCTACGGGTAGATTGTTGGGCTCGATGACAAAGACTGACTCGGGACTTTTTGAGTTATCTTTACCCCGCCGTCGAAAACGTTTTAATTATCAGCTATCCATTTTTTCTGAAGAGGGGCTGTGTCAAAAAATCTATGACCCTTACCAGTTTGGTGAATATGCACTGAAGGAAGAAGGCGTGGATTTTGATGCCTTGTACCGGTATCAGGGCGCTCACCTCCAGAAGCACTGTTTTAATGCACGGCATCATGTTCAGGGCGTACTATTCAGGGTTTATGCGCCCAATGCCCGCTCCGTCAGTGTGGTAGGTGACTTCAACCAATGGGATGGCCGACTGCATCCTATGGCCAGTGCCGATGACGGCATCTGGAGATTGTATATTCCCCAGTTGGATGAAGACACTCTCTATAAATACGAAATTCATGATGCCCAGGGTGATTGTCTGCCGCTGAAAGCGGATCCGTTTGGACGTTATGCCGAGCAATGGCCCGGACTGGCTTCTATTGTTCATGATGAACAGAAATACCGCTGGCAGGATCACAACTGGCTGGAGTCCAGAGGTCAGCTATACGACAAGCCCATGTCGATTTATGAGGTGCACCCGGGCTCATGGCAGCGAACTTCCGAGAATGAGCCCCTGAGTTACAGAGCGCTGGCTAAAAAGCTGATTTCTTACGTTAAAAAAATGGGGTTTACCCATGTCGAGTTAATGCCTGTTACTGAGCACCCTCTCTATGAATCCTGGGGGTACCAGACGATTGGAATGTTTGCTCCTACCAGCCGTTATGGCAACCCTGATGATTTCAAATACTTTGTCGATCGATGCCATCAGGCTGGAATCGGTGTCATTCTGGATTGGGTGCCTGCTCATTTCCCCAATGATGATCATGGTCTGGAGAAGTTTGATGGCACTTCGCTCTACGAACATCCAGATCCGAGAAGAGGCTGGCATCCGGATTGGAAAACCTGCATCTATGATTTCGGACGACCATGGGTTCAGGACTTTCTGATCAGCAGCGCTCTGTACTGGCTGGATGAGTTTCATATTGACGGGTTGCGGGTCGATGCCGTGGCATCCATGCTTTACCTGGATTACTCAAGAGATGAGGGTGAGTGGGAACCTAATATTCACGGTGGCAACGAAAATCTTGAAGCTATCTCATTCCTGAAAAGATTGAATCAGACCGTCTATGAACGTTTTCCAACGGCTATGACGATTGCCGAGGAATCTACCAGCTTTCCCGGTGTATCCAGACCTGTACACGACAATGGATTAGGTTTTGGCTACAAGTGGAACATGGGCTGGATGCATGATTCTCTGGAGTACATGAAAGAAGAGTCCATTTATCGTAAACACCATCATGACAAGATCACATTCAGTACGGTGTATGCCTGGAGTGAGAACTTTGTTCTTTCCCTGTCGCACGATGAAGTGGTTTATGGCAAAGGGACTTTACTGACCCGAATGCCAGGGGATGACTGGCAGAAGTTTGCCAACCTTCGAACTTATCTCACCTTTATGTATACCCATCCCGGCAAGAAGCTGATGTTTATGGGAGGTGAGTTTGGCAGCTGGAATGAATGGAATCACCATAAAGCACTGGACTGGGAGCTGGTAGAAGACAGCCAGTCTCCGAATGCAGGTGTTCAGAAGTTGACCCGCAAACTCAACAAGCTTTACCAGACCTATCCGGAGCTTTATGAGCTGGATTGTTCAGAGGTTGGGTTTCAATGGCTGGTTTCTGATGACCGGGATCAGAGCGTTCTGGCTTACGCCCGTTATGATCAGCAGCATCGTCCAGTGATTACCGTGTTGAATATGACACCGACGGTCAGGCACCATTACCAGCTTGGGGTTCCTGAAAAGGGTAAATATAAAGTGCTGTTGAACTCGGATGCAAAAGATCTGGGTGGAAGCGGTGTTTCTCCAGGCAAGGGAATAAGTTCTCTTGATGTTCCTCATCATGGTTGTACTCAGAGTATCATGATTGACCTGCCACCACTGGCTGCAATAGTACTAAGGCCTGCAGGGTAAAAGCAGTCTCTCTGGCGGCCAGAGAGCAGGTCGCCAGAGAGACTGTATGTACACTCTATGGGGTGTAATCCCCTTTAATAATATTGCAGACTGTCTGATCTGCTTCTGTAAGCTCCAACAACTCAAAGTTCTCTTTGTGATCAGGGAAAACCTGGGCTCTTTCTTCCGGGCTTAAATTGAACTGGGCCAGAGCATCACCTTTCTTCACTTTGATGCATCGACCTTTATTCAGTTCCATGAACTCACGGTTGCCTAGGAGTCTGTCGGACTTAGCCGACCGTAGCGAGAAAAAGTCCGGTTTGAGACAGTTTTTATGATTATTTGAGGCGAATAGCGAGCTATTCAACGAAAAGAATCAGAAAAAATGGCCAAATCCGGCTTTTTCGCAGTAGGTCAGTGGTAA
>NZ_JBPCXO010000252.1:0-20489 GCF_051008435.1 Endozoicomonas sp.
GCCTTGAGCTGATAAACAGCCTTGAGCTGATAAACAGCCTTGAGCTGATAAACAGCCTTGAGCTGATAAACAGCCTTGAGCTGATAAACAGCCTTGAGCTGATAAACAGCCTTGAGCGATAGAACAGTGATGAAGGCTCTGAGATAACGATGACGAGTAACCAAGAAAAGCTGCCAATCAGCTTTGAGTTTTTTCCGACAAAAACGGAAGAGGGAGCTAAGAAGCTCGATCAGACAGCGATCGAACTCTCTAAATGCCAACCAGAATTCTTCTCTGTAACCTATGGTGCGGGTGGCTCAACCCGTGACAGAACGTTGGATACAGTACTGAGCGTACGAGAGTGCACTAACATTCCTTCTGCTCCCCACCTGTCTTGTGTGGGTGATAGCAAAGCCCAATTGAAAGATTTGCTGGATCAATACAAGAGCCAGGGGATTAATCGTATCGTTGCTTTGCGCGGTGATCTGCCATCCGGTATGGGTCGTTCAAACGGTGAACTGCAATATGCCAATGAGCTGGTGGAATTTATCCGGGCTGAAACCGGTGATTATTTTCATCTGGAAGTAGCAGCCTATCCAGAGGCGCATCCCCAGGCGCAAAACTTTGAAACGGATCTTGCCAACTTCAAACGCAAGGTGGATGCAGGAGCCAGTTCGGCCATTACGCAGTACTTCTTTAATGCCGACAGCTATTTCTACTTTGTAGATCGTGCCAGGGGTTTGGGTATTGATCTGCCCATTATTCCGGGCATTATGCCTATCACCAATTACAGCCGTCTGGCCCGTTTCTCGGATGCCTGTGGTGCAGAAATCCCACGCTGGGTTCGTAAACAGCTGGAAGCTTATGGTGATGATATCGACAGCATCAAGAAATTTGGTGAAGAAGTCGTAACCAGCATGTGCGAAAGACTGATTGAGCAGGGCGTTCCTGGTCTGCATTTCTATGCCTTGAACCAGGCTACTCCATCGAAGGCTATCTGTCAGAATCTCAAACTGATCTGATAGCTCTGCGGCCGGAATTCTTCTGGCCGCATGACTTTCCTTTTAATACCTCACGCGTCCTTGAACAGCCAGGAAGAAAAGATTCGGGTCATAAATGGCATAACGAACCAGGTCATCAAAAGGCATGTGCACACACAGCTGATGAGAATCGTTATGAATTTGGGTATACCGGCTGGCAGTACCAGAGGCAGAAGGGTGTAGAGCGTCAAAATCAGTGGGTAAACGGCCAGCAGAGTGACTATAGCCATTTTGTAACGTGGGATCGTTTTTGGCGGAATGTCCGGTAAATCAAACCAGAACTCCATTCCCTCGTGTTTTTCATATTGGAGCTTTTTCTCCAGCAAGGGCTGAAGCTGTACCAGCCAGCTTTGACGCTCTTTCGATTCTTCCCAGGTTATCAGGTTTGAGTGATGATCAAACCGGAATACCGCTTTATAAGCAATATACTGTTTGGAAGTCCGGTCCGGCGATCTGAAAAAGTAGCCCCCCTGATGACCGTCAAAGGTACCTGCTGTTCGAATAATGCCAGAAACCCATTGTTTAAAGTCTTCTTCGCGGTCTGGTTTGATGTGATATGACACTATTACGGTGATAGGTTCATCGGTTCCAGTTGCTAGCGTCTCCAATAGTGCCTCCATACTGCTTTAAATGGTGCGGGTTTAAAACTGAATCCTGCCATATCGTGGGTGCTTGGGTATAATTCTTTTCACAACCCAATGCCCATTTAGAAAGAAGAGTGGTGTGTTTACCTGTCTGTCAGGGAACGGCTGCTCTTCCATGAGAACATCATGAGAAACCCTCGAATCTATACCGATCAGCCCCTGGCCAAAGATCAGGTAGTTGAGCTAACCGACAGCGCTGCCAATCATGTCGGTAAAGTGCTTCGCATGAAACCTGAAGAGCCTCTTATCCTGTTCAATGGTAAGGGATCTTCATGGCAGGGCACGATTCAGACTGTTGCAAAAAAAACGGTCACGGTCTCGCTAGAAGCAGTGATCGACCAGGTCACGGAATCACCGCTGAAAGTTCATGTGGGGCAAAGCCTGAGTCGCGGTGAGCGAATGGATTACGCCATCCAGAAGGCTACCGAAATGGGCGTCGCTGAAATAACGCCTCTCTTTTCTGAGCGCTGTGAAGTTAAGCTGAATGCAGAACGTCAGGAGAAACGAGTCAGGCACTGGCAGCAGATTGCCATCAGTGCCTGTGAGCAGTGCGGTTTGAACAGGCTTCCGATCATTCACCCACCTGAGAATGTTACCGACTGGATGGAAAAACAAGACTCTGATTTGAAGTTTGTACTCCATCACCGAACCGATAAAAAGCTGGAAGGGTTTGATCAGCCTGAAACTGTTTCTCTACTGATTGGTCCGGAAGGAGGGTTAACTCAAGAAGAGATTACCCAGGCAGAGTCTTCAGGTTTTCATGCACTGGCCCTGGGGCCGAGGGTTTTGAGAACTGAAACCGCCCCAGTCACTGCAGTCAGTGTGATGCAGTATCTCTGGGGCGATTTGTAAGGCAGCCTGTTCTAGGTCAGGCTCCTATGCAGCTGTCAGCAACGCTGACAGCTGTTGTTCCAGTTGTTCAAGGTCTGGAATGGCTGCGGGAATATCCCTCACCGTCACTCTCGATGTTTCTGCTGAGCCTGCAATACTGTCAGTTTCATTGACGAGTTGGATATCACCAGCGTTTAGATCCAATTCTTGAGGAATGCCCTGGATAACCATGCCATAAAATGGCAGTTGCTCATTCCCTGTGCTGCTGTGCATGACAGCAATCCTTGCGGTAGCAGAGAACTCTGCAAAACGGCCCCCATTGATACGCTCAAAAGAGATCAAAGGAACGGTTTGTCCACGCCAGTCAATTTCACCGAGAAACCATTTGTTTTCCTGACTGCCTCCTGATGGACGACTGTAGTCCACAACGTCAGCAATGCAGGAAGCAGGCAGCAAAAGAGGCTTTTGCTGCATTGGGATCAAACGGGACTTCAGGCTTCCAGCATGAGCCATTATGCTACTCCTCTATTCATTGTTGTGAACCAGCGCCCGCTTTGACTCTGATCAATTGCTCGATAGACGCCAATAAAGCATTTTCCTGGAAAGGTTTACCCAAGTATTCATTAACTCCCAGACTGAATGCCCTGGCTTTATGCTTCTCACCGGTTCTGGAGGTAATCATGATGATTGGCAGAGACTTCAGCTTAGCGTCATTACGGACGGCACTGGCCACTTCATAACCGTCCATCTTGGGCATTTCAATATCCAGAAGCATAATGTCGTAGCTGCTTTCGGCGAGTTTCGCCATGGCTTCGACACCATCCCTTGCACTTTCCACCAGGTAACCATTACGTTCGAGCAGGCGGGTGGTCACTTTTCGTACGGTAACCGAGTCATCCACCACCAGAACACGCTGGATGGATTCTGATTCTTCTTCAGTCTGGCTGTTCAACTCCACATAGTGCTGCTCGATGCGGTGTCTGCGAACCAGAGTTGCCGGGTCGATAATGATAGCCACACGGCCGTCACCAAGAATGGTGGCACCGTTAACACCGGTCAAACCAGCAAACTGTGGGCCCAGACTCTTGGTGAAAATTTCACGACCACCAATGATGGCATCAACATGCAGGGCCAGGTTTTTACCGCCTCGCTCGATGATAACTACAGGGCATTGTTCAGATTGTACTCTTGGGTTGGTATCTCCCAGAAGCTCACCCAGGAACATGAGCTGGTGATCCATACCACCATACTGCAGTGGTGTGTTGTTCTGGTAGCAATCGGTCAGAACTTTAGGATCCACTACTGTAATACCATCAATCGATTGCATCGGCAGGGCATAAAGACTGTCTGCTATCTGTACCATCAAGGCACGGTTGACCGACAGAGTAAATGGCAGACGAAGCTTGAAGGAAGTGCCCTTCTCTGGCTGGCTGTCAATCTGGATGCTACCACCCATCTGACGTATTTCTGTATTAACGACATCCAGTCCAACACCCCGACCAGAAATCTGGGTCACAGATTCAGCAGTACTGAAGCCCGGCTCCAGAATCAGCTGGCCTATCTCCTGATCGGTCAGCTGATCTTCCGGAGTGATCAGATGCTTTTCCAGAGCCTTGGCATGAACCGCCTGAAGGTTAATACCTCTGCCATCGTCGCTGAGTTCAACAACAATGTCTGCACCATCACGGGCAATGGTAAGAGTCAGGCTGCCTGTTTCTGGCTTATTGAGTGCCAGTCGATCCTGGACAGAAGGTTCAATACCATGGTCAATTGCGTTTCGTAGCAAGTGCTCAAGTGGTGCGAGGATCCGTTCCAGCATGGTTCGGTCCATCTCACCTTCAGCATTGGTAACATTCAGGTTAACCGGCTTGTCCAATTCAGTTGACAGCTGACGGGTAATCTTACGCAGACGTGGCAGCAGACGACTGAACGAAACCATTCGAGCCTGCATCAGCTTTTCCTGGAGTTCTATCAGTGTCCTGGATTGCTGCAGCAGCAGGGTCTCTGCATCACGGTTTTTATCCTGAATACCTTCCTTGAGGTCTTTAAGGTCAGTTGCGGATTCCACAAGAGAGCGGGACAACTGAGTCAGTTCTGAATACTGGTCCATCTCTAGCGGATCAAATTCAGGGTCACTGCCATGTTCTTCTTCAAAGGTGGAAATAATCTGCGCCTGAGTCTCGGTATCCAAACGGCGCAGCTGCTCTTTTACCCGGTCGATGGTGCTGTCCATCTCTTCCAGAGTGCCGCTGATGTCCTGAATTTGCTGCTCGATACGACCACGATTAATACTGGATTCACCGGAAAGGTTGATCAGTGACTCCAAAAGCTGGGCAGGCACACGAATCATCTCGTTGCCTTTGGACAGCGTATTAACGGAGCTGTTGGTGACCGGAGTTGCTACTCGTGTGGTTATTGGAACAGGCTCTTCTACGATTATTTCTGGCGCAGTAGAGAGAGCGGCTGTTGCTTCAGATTCTCTGGTAACATCTGTTTTCAGATTCTCTTCAACAATAACCAGAACATCATCCACTGCCATTTCTGCCGGTTTGGCACTGGCCGTGTCTGATGCTTCTTTCGTCTGATCCAGGAGGCCTTTAGCCTGACCTGATAAATAGTCAGGCAGTATCTCAACAGGCGCTTGTGCTCTGGCTAATGGAGGCAGTTCTGCTTCATGGTCATTATTGAGAGCCCATTGTTCCAGCTGCTCTACCAGTGGTGTTACAGATCCCGGAGGCTGCTGGTTTCTCAGAGCAGTCAGCATCTGGTCAACCTGGTCGTGAGCCGCCTGAAGCAGGTGCACCGGTGCTTTTTCTGCTGAGCTTCTACCGCTGGCAATGGCGCTGTAGATATCCTCAATAGCGTGACTGAGATCGCCCAGTTCCGGCTGGTCAGCCATTCGTGCACTGCCCTTGAGCGTGTGCAGAGAGCGTTGCAAATCGGTCAGTGGTGTCAGGTTGTTACGATTATTCAGCCAGTCTTCCAGAGCATGATGACAATCTTCTGCCAGGTCAGTGGCTTCTTCCAGGAACAGTTCAACCAGTTCCAGGTCATGCTCTTCCACTTCAATGTTCAGAGCCGGTGCCGGTTCGGGAGTAACAGACTCCAGAATCACTTCTTCAGTAACGGCTTGCGCAGATTCTGGTTCAACAACGGACTGTTCTTCAATGACAGGTTCTTCCGTTGTCGACTCCAGGATTATCTCATCAATCTCAACGTCTTCAACGACAGGCTCTGCCGTTGAAGTTTTCAGAATCACTTCGTCGACCTCAATATTTTCGGCGACGGGTAGGCTCTGAACCGGTTCAAGGTCAACAGCCAGAGAAATCTCTGGTCTGGGTTCAGCAACAGGCTCTGCTGTCAGCAGAGTTTCCAGTGATTCTCTGAGTTCTGTGAATACAGACTGTGGAGGCAGTGGGGTTTGCTGGGCCGCTACCTGGTTCATCATGTCGACCATGGCTTCAAAGCCATTGGACAGTGGCGCAGCTAGCACTCCTGGCAGTATTGTTTCGTGCTTGTCCAGATAGTTCATCACATCCAGCAAGACATCGCACAGTTCTGCCAGTGACGTCAGGCGAGCTTCACCTGCACGTTCAGCCAGTGTTGTTAGCTCCTTCTGGAACAGAGCCAGCTCATTTTTAGGCAGCGTGTTACGCCAGACAGATAGATACTCATCAGCATCCAGCAGTAAGCCCAGATCACTGTGGGCAAACAGATTGGTATCCTGACCACCGGTGTATTTTCTGTTGGTGGACTGAGCCTTGTGCTGTTCGGTTATCAGCTGTGCATGAAGAGCTTCCAACCAGGACAGGTAGTTTTCAGAATCCAATACAGGCTGTTTAGGCGACCGGGTCAGCTGATCAAGGCCATCCTTGATCAGTTCCAGGCCTTTATCCAGCATACTGATAACCCGATCATCGGCTGGAATCAGGTGAGCTCTGAAATCCTTGATATTCTTTTCAAGGGCAACAATGATCTCGGCCAGAGGGGCTATTTCTGCCATCAGGGCAATGCCCTTCATGGTATGCAGAGAACGTTGCACCTGGTCACTGATCTGGCGTTTACCACCCTGGGCTTTCACCTGATTTACAAAGGACTGAACCACCTCAAGATGTGCTTTGGACTCGCCCAGGAATACGCTGAGCAGTTGGATGTCATAAGCATCCTGCTCAGCTGACTCTTCGGTCTTTTCCTGAACTTCTATCGCTATTTCGGGCTCAGGACAGGGTTTTGATAACTCTTCAACAATAGCCAGCTGTGCTGCTTCAGCATCGGGCTCTTCTGCCAGTTCAAAATCGATGTCCGCATTATTAGAAATTGCGTCATCAATCGAATTTTCTTCGTCCTCGATCGTGTACTTTTCACCTTTGGACAAGGCATCAGCCTGCTCCATGCAGACCAGAACTTCGTGAGTCAGAACCTGATTCTGTTCGGCAAAATCAGAAATCAATCCAGGCAGCATGTCGGTAACGCGACTGACCAGACTTCTCAACTCAGAGCTATTCTGAACGGCTCCGTCGATCAAACGGTTTAACATGTTCTCAATGGACCATGCCAGTTCACCAACAACGTTGGCGCCTACCATACGACCACTGCCTTTCAGGGTATGAAAAGCCCTGCGGATATCTTTCAGGGTATTGTTGTCATCCTGATTATTGACCCAGACAGGTACACCTTCAGAAAGCTGTTCCTGAACTTCACCGGCTTCTTCAATGAAGACTTCCAGCAGTTCATCGTCAATAATGCTTTCTTCTTCTGCAGCCGTTTCTTCTGCAGCCGTTTCTTCAATGACTGGTACTGCAACCTGCTCCGGTTCAGGGAGGTGTGGTGCTTCAGTTCGCGCTTCAACTTCCACACTGCTGGAGGTGGTGAACTCAAACTGAACCACATCGTATGGGCTGACTTCGATGGGTCTGTTGGTCAGAGTGACAGAGGCCTGGGCTTCCAGGTTATCGGTTTCTTCGGAACGCTGGGCTTTATCTTCTTCCAGAGCGACGGGTCTTGAGCCGTCCAGGAAGCTCTGCTCATCAAGCTGAAGTTCCAGTGAATTCTCTGTCTGCTCCTGAGCTTCTAAAACGGGTTTAGAAGCGCTTTCAATGTGCTCTTCAGCTTCTTCTACCTGCTCAGGATCTGTTACACGCAGGGCAGAGAGGCTTTCTTCTGCAACATCCAGAATAGCTTCATGCTCTTCCTGGCTCTTGTCGCTTAGCCTTTCCAGATAGTATTCGATACTGGTCACAGCGTCTGCCAGCTGCTCCAGTTCCATCTTTTCAGGTGTTTTACTGTTTTCTATCCACTCTCTCTTGATGTGTTCCGAGCAGACTCTGACCAGGTCAGCTGCGCGGGTGAGAGGTGTCATGGCCAGACCACCCTGTACCTTGTGTAGCAACTCAGGAATCTGATTCAGGAAGTCCGGGTGATGATGACTGTCAACAAAATCAACAATGGCATCCTTGGTTTGTTCAAGGTAGTGGCGAGCCTCTTTGATGACAGCCTGGTACACTTCTTCAAGCAAGGGTGAACTGTCGCCTGTTTCCAGGCTTTCACCCGCAGCATATCGGGACAATGCCGTTTCGAGATCAAGGATCGTGCCGGCCACATCCATCAGATGTTCTTCAGCATTCTGACCGGTATTGATGACGGTCTGGATCAATGCTTTTTTCTGTTTCAGGCGGGTTCTCAGGTCGTCCATACCCAGAATGGTCAGGGTATCCGCCACCTGCTGAATAATGGGGAGCTGATTTTCCAGAATCAGTGGGTCTGAATCGGTAGAGAGCAGGTACAGATCCAAAGCTTCCTTGATACCCGTCAGCTCATAGTTCAGAGCTTCTACAACCGGAGTTGTAGCATCCACACCCGTAAGAACGTCAGAGATACCTTCCTGAGCCTGGGTCAGTACTTCTTCCAGTTTGTATTGGGTTTTCAGGGCTCCTGTGAAACCCTCCTGACCTTCCGAGGTAGCGATGAAATAGAGCAGTCCCCGGAACAGTTCATCATTAGGGCGAGTATTGATGAAAGGAGCGCCCTGTTTGATGAACAGACGGATCTGACCATCCAGTTCTCTCAGCAGGTTGGCGACATGGATGTTCTGCTCAATGGACTGGTTGTCCAGCCCTTCAGTCAGTGCAACACTGGCTTCCCATAGTGGGGAAAGGGGGGCACCCCAGGAAAGGTCCTGAAGCTTGGCGAACAGCTTGGACAGAATTTTAATTTGCTGGGCACGATTCTGATCACGCAAATACCCAGCCAGGGTTAGCTGATACTTCTGCCGTATTTTTCTCAGCAGTGGTACCAGACCGGTTTTATCAAGACTCTCCAGTTGTGGAGGCTCGACAGGATCGATGAGTGAGGTGGTGTCTGGAAAGAAAAAAGTAGCTTCTGGCAGTGGGTCTTCGCCACGCAGTTGTCGCAGTTCGTTGATCAGTGGCAGCAGTGCCAATGGGCGATCTACGCCACTATTAAGGGTCTGTTGAATGTAACCTGGCAGTTGCAAAGTAGCCTGCATCAGGATTTCCAGAGCCATTCTGATATCAGGCACCCGCTGATTGAGCAGAGCTTCAGACAGTCTGTTCATTTCCAGGCTCAAGTGGGTAGCGCCTTCATGCTGCAGCATCTTGAGTGCACCATGAACCTGGATAAATGCGCTCTGCCCGGCATTGATATGGGCTGGGTTGCCTGGCTCTTCCTGATACATTTCCAAGGCCTGGCGGGCTTCAACGAGCGTCTGCTCAATCTCTTCCTTAACCCAGTCCAGGCCAGCATAATCCTGTTGTTCAGCCATTGACGGCCCCCGTTATTCCGTGCCAGCAACTCATGCTGCTGGAATAAAAATACGTCAGTTCTCTAATTGTTTACCGTGAAAAACTGTTTCAGTTGTTCAAGGCAGTCAGCCATGGAATTGCCATCTTTTTGTCGTTTATATAGCGATGGTGACTCATGGCGATTTTGTGAAAATACTACCAGCATGGCTTCTGTTGAGCGTGTTCAGAAGCTAAGCAGGCTGCCAGGTCAAAACAAAGGCAGCACTTTTGGCTTATAGCTTTCACTGTCGGGTATTTGCTGACAGAGGTGAGATAAACCAACCTCTGTCAGAACTCATCAGACTGTCATTTCGTCTTCTTGCGTTGTATTCGCTGCTTCAATAGTGACTGAAGGCAGACGGAAGCCGGAGACAGACTGACGCATTTCCAGGGCCATTTCCGCCAGGGTACCTACCGAGCCGGCCGTCGCAGTTGTACTGGACGCCGTACGGGTGGTGATGTCCCGGATGGTGGTCATACGCAGAGCAATCTGTTCTGCAGAACCTGTCTGTTTCTTCGCTGTATCGGAAATGTTGCTGATCAGGCTGGCAAGACTGCTGGATACTTTCTCAATCTCTTCCAGGGCCACACCCGCATCCTCTGCCAGTCGGGCACCGTTCACCACCTCAGAAGTGGTTTGTTCCATAGAGATAACGGCTTCGTTCGTATCGGTCTGGATGGTGGATACCAGTGCTTCAATCTGTTTGGTTGCACCGGATACACGTTCCGCAAGACGCTGTACCTCATCCGCTACTACTGCGAAGCCTCGACCGGCTTCACCGGCCATGGATGCCTGGATCGCGGCATTCAGAGACAGAATGTTGGTTTGGTCCGCGATGTCGTTGATCAGAGCGATGATGTCACCGATTTCCTGAGAAGATTCACCCAGTCGCTTGATCCGCTTTGAGGTGTCTTGAATCTGTTCACGGATGGTGTCCATGCCTTCAATGGTGTTTCGTACTACCTGACCACCACTGGTCGCAATTTCTACCGATCTTTCTGCTACGTTCGCGGACTCGGAAGCGTTAGCGGATACCATGGTCATGGACTCGGTCATGTCATTGACCGCTTGAGTCGCGAAGTTGATTTCCTCCGCCTGGTAATCTGCTGCTTCAGCCAGCTCTTTGGCCGTACTCTGGGTTTCCTGGGCTGAGGTATCAACCTCTACCGCCGTTTCGTTGATGGTTTTAACCAGTGCACGGAGCTGTTCAATAGAGAAGTTGATGGAGTCGGCGATGGCACCGGTAAAGTCTTCGGTTACTGTCGCCTGTACAGTCAAGTCACCGTCCGCAAGGTCGGCCATTTCATCCAGCAGACGCAGGATCGCAGCCTGGTTGGCTTCGTTCTGGGCTGCTGTTTCAGCCAGACGCTGACGGGCATCTCTTACGATGGTCATGGCGATGATCAGCAGAGAGAGCAGCGCTACTACACCGGCAATACTGATGACAGTATTGTTGACCAGGCGCTGGTCAGTCAGGTTCTCAAAGGTGTCTACGAGAATGGAGGTCTGTTGCAGGAGTTGCTGGGAGTCGGTGAAAATCTGGTCAGAAGCGGCACGTACCTGGAACAGTTCCGGGGAGGTTTCCAGAATCTCGTCGACACTGCCTTCTACAAAGCCGAACAAGTCAGAAATTTCGGCCAGACGATCAATCGCTTCTTCGTCGGTCACCTGACTGATACGCATGGCCAGATTACCTTCCAGCATACCGTTCAGTACTCGTCCAAAGAGCTTGGCGTCACGGCCAAAGCTGTCTGCCGCCATGATGGAGTCTTCACCCCCTTCCAGTACTTTAGAAACACTACGAATAATACGTTCTGCGAGCCAGGGCTGGCGTTGAGCCAATGCGATCTGGTCATTAGGAGCGCCATTCTCAAGGAGAATCTCTACGACCTCGTCGTATTCCACCTGCAGCTGGGGAATGGTTTCACCCAGTGTTTTTGCCACTTCATGCAGGGTCAGTACGGTTTCTTCTGCGGCCAGAATGTTATCCGCTTCTACTTTCAGTTCAGACCAGGCTGCATCCAGTGTCTCAATCTGTGCTGTAGCACTGCTGTCACCCTGGCTTAAAAACGGAGCAACGGAAAGCTTGGAGTCTTTAAGAGAAGTGAAGCGTTCATCGAACTCATTCCGTGCTTCACGCAACAGGGCAAAGGCTTCTTCCTTACCGGCAGAGGCCTCGGTTGCACTGGTTGCGATACGCTGAGAGAGTACCCGGAGCTCGCCGGCGTCAGTCAGGTGCTGTTGGTCAAGTTCACTCTGCTGGCTGATAAAAATAAATGAGCCGGTGATGACGGATAGAGAGAGTATTAACAGGATAATCGAGGCCAGAATGGCTCGGCTTGCCCCTGCTCCCTGGGCGTTGGTTGCTGTATTGCCTTTCATTATTTTGGTCCCCGGTGACTTCTTCGGAATGCTCGCTATTTTGATTGTTTTTATTCTGAATACTTTTTAACCGAGAATCCTCTTTCTTCACCAGAAGTGAAGAAAGATTGTTTCTGTCGCTCAAGTTTGTCATCACCTGAAGGATAAAAAATATTACTCTTGATCATGACTGTTAATATAAATGTCGCTTAATAACTCTTTATTCTTGTCTGCAAAGACAGCGACACTTATTGCCTGGAGCCTTACTTAACCCAGGGATGATTACTCTTTGGCTGCTTTCAGAAAGCGAGAGTCATTGACTAACAGCTGTGTGTTAAACACCATGTAATCTTTGTCTTGCTGATAACGGCCAATAGTAAACGGTCTAACTTCTTCAAACAGCTGGTCAGGCACTGTATTAGTGAACTGGCTAGTGGAAAAGTGCACCATCCCCTGTACGTCATCAACAATTAAACCAACAGACAGCTCTCCCTGTTCAACAACCATAATCCGGTTAGCTGACTCGCTATTGTCCCGAGTCTTACCAAGGAACTCTCCCAGATCTATGATAGGAAGTAAACGTCCGCGTACGTTTGATACACCTTTTGCCCAGGGTTGTACACCAGGCAGAGGCGTGGTGGATGGAACGGGCAGAATTTCCGTTACCTCACCAATCTGTACGGCAAACTGCTGGGCGTTCAGTGTGAAGCCAACGCCATTCCAGGACTCAACCTGGGTTTGCTTTTCAGGCAGCTCAAAAGCATTCTGACTGACCCTGGCATCTAGCTCCACTAATGCCTCAAAAGGGCTTGTGTGAGCGGTATTCATGCAGATTCAGTTTCCAGAACGTTACCTAATGTCTTGAGCAGGGTCTCTTCCCGGATAGGCTTGGTCAGATAGTCTTTAGCACCCTGCCTCATCCCCCAAACCCTGTCAGTTTCCTGATCTTTGGTGGTGACAATCACTACCGGAATATGGGAAGTATCATTACCTTTAGATAATTGACGTGTAGCCTGAAAACCATTCAGACCAGGCATGACAATATCCATCAATACAGCATCGGGATACTCTGCCCGGCAGAGTGCTACACCATCGGCGCCATTTTCTGCGGTCAGCACACTGTGTCCGTGCTTTTCCAGCATGGCCTTCAACTGGTACAACTCAGTGGGTGAGTCATCAACAATGAGAATGTTTGCCATTATTTTCCCCTGTTACTGCTTTTGCCCAAATCCTCAGGGCCAAGCTTTTTTCATTGTTATCAGCGTTTTTTCTTCGCTCATGGCTACTTTTTACCACGAAAATACCGTATGTTCTTCGTTGGAATGGGGCATTTTCCTGCACTGGCTTTGGGCTGTCTCTTATTCGGAATTGTCAGATTCCTGCCAGAACGAGTGGTTAGAAAGCACAGTACATGTTTATACCAGATTTTTTAACATTTTTTTACTATGAAAATGCAGCTTGCCAAGACTTTGTTGTCATTTTCAGATTGAACAGTGAGTTGCATTCATACTCTGGGCTGTTCTTACCGATTTAAGGCAATACTCAGTGATCTTTGATCGCAGCTCGGGAGCCTCTGTCGAAGCCCTACAAATTCTGCCCTATGACCACCCTGGTGACGACTATCAATACAGCCTGATTGTCAAACTACCGACCGTTGATGATTAGTTTTTTTCAGAAGACAGGGGCTCCTCAATCTGCTGTTTCAACCCCCGTTCAATCAATCGAACATGGCAATAAAAGGCGATGCCACTGAAAGTCAGGCCGACTAGCCAGAGGTAGATACCCGTGGGTAGATCCCAAGCAAGATAGAAGGAGGACATAACTATTGAGAGGGCAATGACGGGTAATGACCATTTTTTGCCTCTGACCGCTTTGACTGTCAGAAACAGGGTCAATATTGTGATTCCTGCTAATATGGCCAAGTCTGTCATTGGGTTAAATTTTAAAAAATAAAAAACCGGACTGATATTCCACGTTAGCGACATAACTAGAAAAATGTACGACAAACTTCCCAACATGCTTAATCCATCCCCCTGACCAGATAAATCGTTGTATTTCTAACATGCCCGTCCAGAGCACTGGACAGGAACGACAGGCTGGCGGCAATAGAGTCTCGTAAGGTCAGTACAGCGCCTGCAGACAACACACGGGGACTCATTCGTCTGGGTAATGTTTGGGAGCGCAGCAATGCTTTGATTTCTCCCTGGGTAGCATGGGGTCGGTAGGCTTTATGGATTTCACGAGTCAGCCGTAACCTTTCCTGCCGGTTTAAAACTTTTTTACTGGTTGATCTCAGGCTAATGCCTGCTTTGCCCAGAATCCCCGTAACTCGAACCGTCACAATGGCTGAAGCGCCAACGCCAACCAGAGAGACTCCATCCAATACTTTCATAGATGTGTGGTAGACAGGTGTATTATCCAGAGCTGAGTTCCAACCTGGATTTATGAATTCATTAGTTGTTCGTATCAGGGAGTTAGCACAACTAAGCGCAGTCGCAGAGGTTGCCGCGTAGCCAATTGAGGTTAACGCTAAACTGCTACCACCCGTAAAAGGAGAAGTAGCCGCTGATCCAAAAGTGACCAGGGTAGCTATCACCGCAGCTGAGCAGTTGATGGCAGCCAGGCCTGCTTCTCGGGAGACTTTAGCCATATCAATAGCTGGCTTGGTATTGACATCAATAACCAGGTAATCACCCGCTGCCTGGCACATCTCTGAGGCAGGCTTGCGCAGGATTTCAGGGAAGTCATCCCGGTTCAGCACCACGCCGATGCCGGTCAGGGCACCGATATTGTCAATTTTATGAAGGATCTGATTTTTTATTGTGCCGGGTACGGTGTTCATTTTTATACATCCCTTGACGCTTATATAGGGCTTCTTGCCCTAACGAAAGTGCACTATACCGTATTTTTTCATGGAGACCGTATTTTTCATCGAGTACTAGTCACTTCCTTTCAAGCGATGGCAGGGCAGTAGTTTCTGATGGTTCCCAGTAACTCATCTTTGCTGAAAGGTTTGGTCAGGTAATGGTCGGATCCGACCACGCGGCCTTTCGCACGGTCAAAGAGCCCGTCTTTGCTGGAGAGCATGATGACTGGGGTTTCCCGGTAAGAATTGTTGTTCTTGATGAGTGCACAGGTCTGATAGCCATCCAGACGGGGCATCATAATATCGACAAAAATAATGTTGGGCTGGTTGTCGGCAATTTTTGCCAGAGCATCAAAGCCATCGGTGGCTGTCACAACGACACAGCCTGCTTTTTTCAGGAGTGTCTCTGCGGTTCTGCGGATGGTTTTGCTGTCATCAATCACCATGACTTTCAGACGATCCAGGGTAACAGCATCCTTATTATGACTTGAAGGAGATGCAACGTTTGACTCATAGCTGTTCATGCTTTTGTCCATACACACTCTGGTCATCTGAAATCTGATCCTTCGACTTCAGATGTTTTTTATTATATCTGCCATGAGAGATACTGATCTTCTTCTGTTTATTGAGGACAGTACTTTCCGCTCATGGCTGTTTTTTCGTACTCTTCTCAATCTTGATTGAGAAGAAGAGCATTGATGACTCAAAGCTGTTTTTTTAGATCCATGAACACCGTTTCAGGTGAATGTTGTCCATTCGTTGAACAGTGATATGCCCTGTTAGGGTAATCCGGATCATGCCTGAGCTGTTGCTGAGAAAAAGCGATTCTTTTCAGTATTCGTGCACTTTTTATGTTCATTCTGAAATGACTTCATTCCAGTAAGACTCCCAAATGTTTTTAACACAGTTCGCCGGTGAATAGCCAGACGATGAGTGGGTCAATAGCCCGACAAATTGCGGGATATTTGACTAAAGCCACATCTTTGAAAGCCGATGTATCGAGAAATAATCCAACTGAACTATCTGGCAGACAGGGATGTGCATGAAATTTAATCCGATATCGTCTTTAGGGGAAGTGCCGTTACTTCGCCTTTCTCGACTATGGCTACAGGCCGGTATTCTGGCTGGTTGCTCCGTATTTTGCAGCCTTTCAATGGCCGAAACCCTGAATGAGGTGGTCAACAAGGCTCTGGCTACCCACCCTCAGGCTCAGGCCAGCTTGAATCGATACCGAGCGGCCACTGAAAACATTGATGTGGCCTGGGGCAGGTGGTTGCCCTCTGTGGATATCACGACTGGTATTGGGGGTCAGAAGAAGAGCTACCCCGATGATCAGCCCAATGAAACATTGGGTGACAAGAGCTTTACCCGTAAGGAAGCTTCTTTTTCTGTTCGCCAGAATCTGTTCTCCGGATTTAATACCAGCAGCAGTGTGAACCAGGCCCGTTACAGTGCCGGAGCAGAGTATCTGAGGCTTAGGAATACCCTGCAGGATCTGACCCTTCAGATAACCGATGCTTATCTGAAAGTTCTGGAAAGAAGGGATCTGATAAAGCTGGCTGAAGAGAATCTGGAAGTTCACAACATCATTCTCAATCAGATTGCTCAACGTGCTCGTCAGGGCGTTGCCAGAAGCTCTGATCTGGATCAGATCCAGGGCCGGGTCGCTAGAGCCACAGCTAATGTGATTAATGCTCGAAACAACCTCATGGACGCTGAAAGTGAGTATTACAGTCTGGTGGGCTTCATGCCGGGTGATCTCGAGCAGCCAGGCTCCTATAAGCTAGCTATTCATGAGAATTTTGATGAGGCGCTTCAGGCCAGTGTCAGCAGGCATCCGGGAATTCTGGCAACAGAAAAAGATATCAAGGCTTCCGAATCGCAAGAGTCGGCGACCGATAGCAGTTATTTCCCAACACTGGATATCGAGATCGATCAAAGCTGGAGAAATAATGCTGATGGGCAGTTAGGCACCCATGAAGATACAACAGCCATGCTGAGATTGCGGTACAACCTCTTTCGCGGTGGCTCTGATAAGGCCCGTTCTAGAGAAAGTGCCTACAGGACGGAAGAGAGCAGGGCTCAGCGTGACAGGATGCTGCGTAATGTTGAGGAAACATTGAGACTGGCCTGGTCAGCCCATGAATTTATTGGTGAACAAAAGCAGTATCTTCGTAAGCACGAAGACTCCAGCAAAAAAACCGTTAAAGCCTATCGGGAGCAGTTCAATATTGGCAAGCGAACTCTGCTGGATCTTCTGGATAGTGAGAATGAACTATTCCAGGCCAGCCGCAGCCTGACTACGGCAATCTACCAAGAAGCTTTCTCCCGCTACCGGATTGTTGCTGCGACTGGAGAGCTGTTGGAAAAGTTGGAGATTATCCTTCCTGTAGACTGGCAGGAGCAGGAATAACTGAGTTCCTTCCTTGAGTCACCAGAGCCACCAATGGCTCTGGTGCTGATTTGATCTAACAGCTCTCCTTGAAGTCCTGATCAATAATTTCCCACACCTGAAATCTTCTACTAGCCTTATTGGGCCAAACAGCCTGCTACAAGCAGCAGAATGCTGAGAGTTCTTCCTGCCATCAACAACAATAAACAGTAGGGAAGGGCTGATTTACAGTAAACAAATAGGGCTGTTTCACTGGCAAAAGTGGTTCCAGAGGATCAATAAATGAAAATAGTCGTTGTAACTGCCTGCCCAACCGGTATTGCTCATACCTATATGGCTGCCGAGAAACTCACTGAAGCCGCTCTCAATCAGGGACATGACATCAAGGTAGAAACTCAGGGGGCTATGGGAATTGAGAATGAAATCACCGTTCAGGATGTAGAAGAGGCTGATGTTGCACTCCTGGCAGTGGATATTGCGGTCGATGGTGAGGAACGTTTCAGGGATTTAAGGGTTATCAAGGTGCCTGTATCTGAAGCGATTCGGAATCCGGAAGCAGTAATGGCTCAACTGGGTCAGGGGTGAAGCGGGTTGCTGATGTTCTTGTACGGACATAGAACATTAATTAGCAACCTGAAACATCTTCATCCTGTTCATACCAAAGCTATCAGAGAGACTCTGAAGCTTACGTGTTGAGCTGTACAAATTTTCTATGCAGATGCAGCTACCCAATGACTGTTCTTTTTATGGTCTGGGGCGAGGTTGCATTCCAGTTCAAGATGGTTTGGTTCATGGCATTCATCCAGTTGATAGATCGTTTCATCACGCCCCGTTGTTGAAACTGTCTTTAAGTGTTTCTGAGCCTGCAACTGTGGAATCTTGATAAGGGCAGACAACAATGAAAATACTGAGGGCCCAGGGGTAATGAGTTGTAAGGAATTTATTTTTACCTGTGAATTGCTGAATGGGTTGCACGCCAGGCCTGTCAGTTATCTGACCAAGGAGGCTGCTGTTTTTGAAGCGACCATGGTACTGGAAAACCTTCGCAGTGGCAGGAAGGCAAATCTAAAAAGTCCACTTTCACTTATAGCTGCTGACATTGCCTATCGTGATGTTTGCAGGATAAAAATATCGGGTGTTGATTCGGTAGAAGCCTTCAGGAAGATCAAGTCATTCATTTTCAAACAGCTGCCAGCCTGCGATGAACTGTTACCAACCATTAGAAGCTCTGGCGTATTACCTCCTTCGCTCAGAGAACTGGACATGCAGTATTGCCGTGGTCAGGCTACAGGGGAAGGCTGGGCAATGGGAGAGCCTGTCTGTCTCAAAGAGTACCGTTTTCTGCCCATTGAAGATCGTGCGGTTTATGCCGGAGTCACCGGTGAACGGCTCAGGTTGCTTGGCGCTATTGAGCAGGTTCAGGCTGACTTGCAGTTGGCGGTCAAAAATGCGGAATTGTTAGCTGAGAGAGAAGTGTTAAAAGCTCATCTACAACTTGCAGGAGACCCTGATTTCAAAGCACGCCTCCTTGAGCATGTTGATAATGGTCTGTCTGTTTCCGAAAGTATTGAAGCCACCCTGGAGCATTTTGCCAATGCGCTTGAAAGCTCCGAAAGCAGTTATCTAAGGGATCGGGTGATTGATATTCGTGACCTCTGTGATCAGATTCTGCGTCTTTCCTATGGTTCGGGAAGGCTATACAGCCCGGATACATTGCAGAGAAACAGTATCTGTCTGGCGGATAACCTGACACCCAGTCAATTCATGGGGCTGGATAAAAGCCATCTTAAAGGGTTGGTACTGGAGAGTGGCGGCAAAGCTTCTCACACCGTTTTGCTGGCTCAGGCCAGAGGCATACCGGTTCTGGTCGGTGTTGAAGGAGCCAGAGTGCTGATGAGGCAGGCTCGGGAAGTCGTGCTGGATGGTGGTTTGGGCATTTTGATTGCTAACCCTCCTGTAAAATCACTCAGGTATTACCAGCAAGAGAACAAGCGTCATCAAGCATTGAGTGTCCGATGCGAGCCCTTTGTTCATAGTCAGGCCGAAACGAGTGATGGGCAAAGGCTGGAAGTGGGAGCGAATATTATAGGAAGGGAGGATGCTGAGCTGGCGTTCAGGTCGGGAGCTGAAGGCATTGGCCTGTTCAGAACAGAAATGATGTTTATGGAACGAACACAGGCTCCCCCTCTGACAGAGCAGGTTGAGACTTATACGGCCGTCATCAGGGAGGCTGCGGGGCGTCCTGTTGTGATCAGAACTATTGATGTCGGAGCGGACAAGCCGGTGGATTACTTCAATCTGTCGGAAGAGCAGAATCCGTTTCTGGGATATCGGGCTGTCAGGCTTTATCCGGAGTTTCTTGATCTTTTCAAGGAACAGGTTTCGGCTGTTCTCAAGGCTGCTGTTTATGGCCCGGTGGGCCTTATGATTCCAATGATCAGTTGTGTCACTGAGGTGAAATGGGTCAAGGGGGTGATTCAGGAGGTTGAAGAGGAACTAGAGCAGTCCGGAGAGCGTTATGGCTCTATTCAGCTGGGTATCATGCTGGAGGTTCCATCAGTTTGTCTGATCATTGATCAACTGGCTCAGTATGTGGATTTTTTCAGCATCGGCAGTAATGACCTGGCACAGTACTTTCTGGCTGCCGATCGAGGCAACGATAAAGTAGGTAATCTTTATCATTATCTTCATCCTTCTTTTTTAAGGTTACTCAAGAATACAGTCAGGGAAGCCCATCGCTATAAGAAATGGATAGGGCTTTGTGGTGAAATGGCTGCAGATACTGACACCCTTTCCCTGCTGATTGGTCTGGGTCTTGATGAGATCAGTTTGCCTGCCCCGTTGGTGCCAGTTGTAAAAGAAAAGATCAGTCATCTGAACAGCGCTCTCTGCAGGGATTTTCTTGAGCAGTCGGTGAAGTGTGAAGATATTGATCAGGTGACTCTATTATTGAAGCAATCCCATAGTGATTTAGCCCCCCGTCCGGTGTTTAGTACAACCATTATGAATCTGGATTATGACTGTCTATCCAAGGAAGAAGCTGTGAAAGAATTGGTGGATATGCTTTTTCTGGATAGTCGCATATCGGACAGTCGATTGCTGGAGGAAGCCATCTGGAAACGGGAAGCGGTCTACTCAACCGCTCTGGGAAATGGCGTAGCCATACCTCACTGTAAGTCAGATCTGGTTTACAGCCACTCAGCAGGGGTATTAAAGCTGAAGCAACCCATTGAGTGGAACTCAGTGGATGGGAAGCCCGTTGATACCGTGTTTCTGTTGGCGGTCAGAGAGTCTGGGAACAGCAGTGATCATATGAAAGTGCTGGCTGAGCTGGCTCGTAAGCTGGTGAATGAGGAGTTTCTGAATCGAATCAAATCGTCTCCTGATGCTGAAGCTCTGGCTGAATTTCTGGAAGAACACCTGGAAATATAACGTTGATTGATTACACCCAGGAATTATCGGTTGAGCGTAAAACCCCGTACTTTGAGTGCGGGGATGTAAGCTCGTCGGCGATAGCCGACTAATGCGGTGTTCTCTGCTGCTGAACGTACTGTTTGATGACTTCTATAGGAGCG
>NZ_JBPCXO010000253.1:0-6067 GCF_051008435.1 Endozoicomonas sp.
GTAGCTGTGGATTAATTGGTTTACGCATGATTTTTGAAAATAACAGCCGGTAGTTGAAAACTTCAGTATCTATATTGGGCTACAAGCTATTATTTTCAAGGGTTGAGGGTTTTCGGACAGGCACTAGTTAAGTCACCATGATTAACGGCTGTTGATTAAACAAATTTAGTAGTTAATAACATCAGATTGTGCTTAACGCCCGATATGTCACTCTTATGAGATCGTTATGATTATTAAATATGAGGATGAATCAACGCAGACTCGAATACTTGTTAGCCGAAGGCTGGTATTGAAGCTGATGGCTCTTGCCCCACTATGCTGGGACACAACTTACGCTCAATCAACCCAAAGTGAGCTGTCAGCAGCTGCCCCCCCCTAAGATTCTACCCTCCATACTGGATGTATTGATTCCACGCGATCAAACCCCGAGCGCTACCGATCTCGATTTAGATCGTTCAATAACAGAAATAGCAGCGCAAATACCCAATTACCCGGAACTCCTCCAACAAGGAACACAGTGGTTTGAAAATACCAGCATCCAATCATTTAACGCGTCTTTTCCCGATCTAATTATCCATTCTCAGGAACTCATTGTAGAAGCTTCATTTAAGCAACCCGAAATGACGTTACCCCGAGTTTTCATTGAGAGATTAAGAGACGATGTGATGACGCTTTACTACCACAACAGTGCATCATGGGGTGGTATGGAGATTGATCGACCCATTCAACCCATTGGGTACCCAGAACATGAAGAACCCCCTGAAAAGCTTTGATGCCGATGTCATCATAATCGGAGCCGGTGCAGGAGGCGGTTCAGCTGCCTGGAGACTGACCCAACAGGGTTTCAAAGTCAAAATCCTGGAAGCTGGCCCAGCTTATCTTCCTTCAAGGGATTATCTTCAAAGCGCTGACACCTGGGAAAAGCCTTTCCCCTCTAAACCTTCCTCCAAAGGGGCCTACGAAGTAGCCAAGTTACAAAACATACAGGATCTGGAGTTCGAGCTGAGATCCTGGAACCAAATTAAGGGATTGATCGTAAAGGGAGAGCAACGAGCCAACCTTGGATACCATCATGTTCGTGGCGTTGGGGGAAGCTCCCTGCAGTTTACTGGCGAGGCTCATCGCCTCAACCCGGATTCGATGAGAATGAAAAGTCAATTCAATGCAGCAGCCGACTGGCCTGTTGATTACAACGATCTGGAACCTTTCTATCAGACAGCAGAAAAGCTGGTTGGGGTATCAGGCCCAACCTCTGACCCAAGATGCCCACGCTCTTCCCAATACCCACTCCCCCCTCACCCCTATAGCTTTGCTGCTCAGGTATTGGAAAAAGCCGCTATCCGCACCGGCCATAAACCCCAGCCCAACTCCCTGGCTGTTCTCAGCAAACCCTACGATAACCGCCCCGCTTGTAATTACTGTGGCGGTTGCCAGCGTGGATGTATGCTCACAGACAAAGGCAGCATCGATGTCACTTATTTAAAACATGCCGTAAACAGTGGTCAATGTCAGATAATTCCTGAGGTTGAAGTGCTCAAGTTAGAAACGCGCAATAACCGGGTCAGCAGTCTTTTAGCCTTCCATAAAGGTGAACTACATCAATTATCCGCCCCATGGATTATTGTTGCAGCAGGCGCCATACAAACACCTCGACTGTTATTGAATTCAGCCAATACTCACCATCCCCACGGAGTAGGAAACCATCATGGTTTAGTAGGCCAGAATTTCATGGAAACCCTCCTGACCACGGTATCAGCAGCACACCCTGATAAACTCGGGAGTTATCGAGGCCTTCCTGTTAACTGGGTAAGCTGGAAATATAACGCTCCAGACGCCATTCCGGATGTTATTGGTGGCTGTCGCTTCGCACCGTCTATGTCTGAAAGTGATCTGGTGGGTCCAGTCGCTTATGCGACAAGGGTCATTTCAGGGTGGGGTTTGAAGCATAAGGCTCAAATGAGAAAGGAATTAGGTAAAGTGCTTTCAATGACGTCCATAGGAGAAAGCCTTCCCCATAAAAAGAGCTTTATCAGCCTTTCCGATCAATTGGATCAACACGGCATCCCTATCCCTAAAATTCATTCGTATTTGGACCAGAATGCGATATCACGGCTCAGATTTATGACGGATGAATGCAGAAAAATACTGGCTGCAGCAGGTTGTGACACACCTTTTGAAACATTCAATTCAGCCGATGCTTTTTCATCGACCCATGTCTTTGGCACCTGCCGAATGGGAACGGATGCCAAAAACAGTGTTTGTGATTCTTATGGATCAGTACATGGTATCAAGAACCTTTTTATCTGTGACGCCAGCATTTTTCCTTCAACCGGTGGAGGAGAATCCCCGGTACTGACCATACAGGCTCTTGCCATCCGATCAGCGGATTATATACGGACATTAAACTGATAAAAATGATGATCAACTTCACCAGGACACAGTCTCACAGCCTGTTTGGTTTTTGGCCTGATTTTTGGCTGACATCAGGCCTTTCAGTCTTAGTGATCACAGGTTTACTCATAGCAGGGCCAACATCGGAAGAAGGCGTCAGTGGTGGAGTACAAATAATATCAATGGCACTGATACTGCAGCTCCTGCTTAACTGGCCCCATTTTATGGTGTCTTATCGCCTTCTTTATAGACAGCCAAACTGCTTTAAACAGTTTTTTGGCTCAACCCTCGTTGTTCCCGGAATTCTAATACTGCTGATCGCTATTATTTTACTACTGGCCGAAAGCTCACCCGAACAGGTCAGCCTATCATTTCTTATGTCTTATGGCTTCTGGCTGACTGCCTCGTTTTATCTGGCGTGGCATTACGTGGGTCAGGCCTGGGGCTGTTTTTCAGCTTTTTCGATGTTGTCCGGTCATTCATGGAGCCCTGTCCAAAAACGACTGCTTCACTGGAGTTTTAAGAGTTTAATTGCATGGCATGTCATATGGGCAGCCCGTTTATTGCCAGCTATGCCATGGATTGAATGGCTGCAGACAGACAGTGTGTATCTGGTTGCATCTTGCCTGGCCATGACCGGTTTTATCGTGTCAGGGTATTTGTTGTTACCGGCATGGATAAAAGGAAAAATTGACGTAAGATCAATCGGGATATGGTTCAGTCTGTTCTTTTGGTATTTTGCTATTTACAGCAATCCAAGCTCCATTTTCTGGGTCC
This sequence comes from Endozoicomonas sp., assembly GCF_051008435.1. Taxonomy (GTDB): domain Bacteria; phylum Pseudomonadota; class Gammaproteobacteria; order Pseudomonadales; family Endozoicomonadaceae; genus Endozoicomonas_A. The sequence continues at coordinate 3,169 of NZ_JBPCXO010000253.1, forward strand.
AGATAGCTCACTCGCTTCAATATATGGTGTTTGTTACCCGAGTCGAAGCTAATCGTCCCCAGCCTACCAACTCGAAGCTATCCACTACAGCACGGATTCAGCTTGTTTATTTAGGCGCCATACTGGCCGGGGCGCTGGTGTTTTATCAGGCTGAAATGAGTACCAACCTGCAGAGTGCAACGCCCACTCTTATTGGTTTGCTGGCAATCGCCATCAACATCCACCACTACTATGTAGACAGCTCTATCTGGAAGCTGCGGAGTGAACCCACACGAGCGTTACTGTTTGGGCATCTTAAACAATAATTACAGCGCTTTTAAAAACTCGAGCAGCTCTTCTTTTTCTTCACTGGATAACCCTAAAGGCTTTAACTCTGAAAGGGTTCGTGTATTCAACATTCGACCATGAACTCCCGCTGGCGCTCTGTCATAGTGCTCAATCATTTGCTGCAGAGATGAAAACTGACTGGCGTGTCCAAAGTGAGATTTTGTGCCAACATTTCGCAACGTTGGCGTTTTGAATGATCCAAAGTTTTCATCAATAGTCTGGTTCACATAATTCAAATGTCGGCACTCCTCTTTGCTGGCATCTGAATAAAGACTGTAACAACTGAACTCGCTGCCTTTTATTTGCGGTAATACTTCATAACGCCCTGCTTCAATACCCAGCTCTGGCCTTGTGGGCATTGCCGTATTATGAAAAGAAAAATCGGTAAATAAAGGCCCATCATGACAATTTGAGCAACTGGCCTTGCCGGTAAAAACTTTGAAACCTTTCCATATTTTTTCCTGTTCATTATTGAGCGCAGTGCCTGTTATTTTTGCCTTAGCGACCTCATCCCACCGTGAAGGTGGAATCGGGAGGCTTGTCTGAAAAGCGGCCAGAGACTTACCAATTAAGGAAAAGATGAAATTAATGGAAACCGTCGGTGGGGAACCATTTTTTGAAACCATCCAGCTGTTTACACGGTTTAAATGCTGCTGGTACTTAACGGACGTAGAGGTAATTCTATCCAACTCGTCTGGATACTTTCGGGCAACGTGAACAACGGCACTCAAACGATCAAAGTTATGTTCATCCGGATTCTGAATGGGCCCTAATGACTGTGCCCATAAACTGTCAGCCCTTCCGTCCCAAAAAAAGAAACGGTTATAGGCAACACCGGTAATTTGCATGACTGACCTGAAAGCTCGAGAGCTCCCGGCAGGTATTGATTCATTGGCAATATACCGGCCACTCGTAAAGTGACATGTCGAGCAAGACACTGCTTTGGAGGCACTCATTCCTGAATCAAAAAACAATTTCCGGCCCAAACCTATGGCATCCTGATCCTTCTGAAACCCATTGGATGGATCGTTAGGGGGGCTCGACAACCCCATTATGGAAAAATACTTTGCATCGGCTGCATCATTGGCATAAGTGATTGAGCTGATCAGAATACCCAGTAGCCAGAAAATCACTAACCTTGATACGTTCACGGCTTGATATAAAGGGGTAGAGTAAACTGATCAGAAGTGTTGTTATCACTTTCAACTTTTATGACAAGCAACCAGGCTCCACGCATCGAAAAGCTGATGCCTCGCAGGGCATACAATCCAGGTTCTTTCTCCTCAATATAAGGCGAAGTCGGAAAACCATGGCCATGCCCTGGCATACCACCCTCTACTTTGAGCTTCAACCCTGTTGCTGGACGTGCATCCGCTGTCAGCAAGTTGAACTCTACATCAGTAATTTTGTGCAGCTCTATTTCATCAAGCGCGCTTGCAAAGGAAATAGCCCAAGCGCCATTATCAGACTTTATGATATCGCCGCTGGCAACCAACACGTGAGAGAGAACAATAAATAGAATGCAGCATTTGATGACAAAACGCATTATTGGTACCTGTGTTTTGAATTATCAATGAAAAGGTGACCATGGGGGCGATCATGGTTGGCTACAAACCATTCACGGGCCCGGCTTTTAACTTTATTTATCTGATCTTTTGTAAGAGCCTTGGCTGCAAGAGCCCTTATATGATGTGCTTCAAAAACACCGGCACTGGCAGCAAGATCCAGCCAAAAATAGGCTTGTTCATTATCACGGGCTACTGCCAGCCCCTCGTAGTACATTAACCCTAGAAGGTACTGACATCTTTCATCCCAGGCTAAGGACGCTATTTTCGCTATTCTATAGGATTCGCCAAGCCCGCTTTTATTCTCCAAATCCTTATTGTACAAAAAGAAGGCCAATGAGTAGTTAGCTGACTTTATGCCTTTGGATATAGCCTGCCGATAAAAAACCTCCGCTTTTTCAATATCTGCAGAGCCTAATTCAGCAAATAAGTACATTTCGGCAATGGTTGAAAGGGCTTCTGAGTAACCACCATCAGCAGCCTTCAGATAATACTCCACGGCCTTTTGCGGGCTCTTTTCCAGAAAAGTGCCTGTTCTGTACAATTCAGCTATCGTCGATAAAGCCGGAGGAAAGCCTTTTTTAGCGGCACTATTAATATCATTAACTGCAGCCCGGACTTCTGCCTCTGAAGCATTTCTACCTAAAACCAGTTTGGCCCTCAGATAGAAACCTTCCAGACTCCCCAGCTTTGCTGCCCTGACAAAAACCTGCTCTGCCCCAACAAGATCCTTCTCACCACCTAACCCATTCATCAATAGATGACCGTATGCAAGACGGGCTGATAAATCAGCTTCAGCCCCTAATGCCAGGTATTCTCTTGCCTTTGTGAAGTCTGGAGATCCAAGAGAACCAGAAAGGTATAAAGCCCCCAACTTGGCACTAGTACTCCATCCTGCAGAGATAGATATCGAATCATGATTGACCGATCAGGCATATTCTGCACAGACAATAATCTTCTGAAATATCTGGTACAGGCCAAAACCTCGCAATAATTTGTCATGAATT
>NZ_JBPCXO010000254.1:0-2854 GCF_051008435.1 Endozoicomonas sp.
CTTATGCGGGCAGAGCTTCATTTACCTCCAGAGCTGAAATAGAGCTGAAATTCCCCCGAATTATTTAAACTGCATTGATCTTCTGCGTCTGTTTTGCCCTTCTTTGGTGAATAGCAAAAAATCAAAAACCTATTCTGTAGGTTTCATGCATTTAGGAGGTGAGAAACCTCTCTCTAATCATGAACTCACGGATTCAGGAATAAGAATAGGGGAACGGATGATTGAACATTTTTTCCTGACATGGGGGTCATCAAATAGGACGGAGTTACCAAAAAATAATATGTCCTGTAGCCTCTGTGCCAGAGGGGAAGGGGAGTGGAATAACCGTATAGTCAGGCTTTCTCCTGTCTCAGGCAGGCTGATTTTGTTAGTATTGCTACCCCCTTAAAGTGTATGGATGTAGTATGAGTGCTAATCAGCTAGCTCTTGAAGATATCACTAACGGCCTTGAAATCATTCGCGTTCGCTATGAAATGCCCGATTCCTCTGCTCTGGTCCGCTATACGACCCGTTTTGACGATGACCAGCCCGAAGAACTGACAGTTAATTCTTCCTGGGGTGATCCTGCTGTCAGCGCCATTAAAACCGGCACCTTTTCTCTCAAAAACCTGGTTAATGAACTTCGGTTTGCTTATGTCCTGGTTCACGCTTTTCCCGATGAGAAGGCCATGGATTATTACCTGGCTGGAATGGATACCGGACTGGCGCAACTGGAATTTATTGGTGGAAACTACGATTTTGATCGTATGTGGGTCACCCGGGGTGTCAGTAATCTGGAATTACCCGTAGCCATTTTTCTGGGTCAGCGTCACGCAGTGAATGCCCAGCCTTCTGTAACGCTCGTTGATCATCGTCAGCAGGCGATGGGCGAGGTGGTTTACCGCGCTGTCCGAGGGGCAGGTGACCATGTAGGTGAAGAGTTTTTTACGCAGGATTAAGGAGTCGGCATGAGAGCTAAGTCCGGTCTTCTACGAGGCCTTAATCCACCCATGGCAGTCACTGCCATGACTATCATAGCCCTGTTTTTATTGGCAGGCGCTTTCCGTCCGGAACTCGCGGCGGAGTCTTTTACCGGCCTGCGGGATTATATTATTGCCGGTTTCAAGTGGTACTACATATTAGTAGTGGCGCTGTTTTTCTTTTTTGCAGTCTTTCTTATCTTCAGTCGTTTTGGTGACATCGTATTAGGCGACGATGACCAGAAGCCTGAGTTCAGTTATTTCTCCTGGTTTTCTATGCTCTTTGGAGCGGGTATGGGGATTGGTCTGATCTTCTGGAGTATTGCTGAACCGATTTTTCATTTTCAGTCTAACCCGTTTATCACTGAAGGTGGCACGCCCGAATCTGCGCAAGTTGCTATGCGTCTGATGTTTTTCCACTGGGGTATGCATCCCTGGGCCATTTATGTTGTGGTGGGTTTATCGCTTGCCTTCTTCAGCTATCGTCGAAAATTGCCACTGGCTATAAGATCGGTTCTTTATCCGATTCTGGGTGAGCGCATTTACGGTTTCTGGGGACATGCCGTGGACGTTCTGGCGGTGTTCGGTACCGTGTTTGGCGTAGCTACTTCACTGGGGCTGGGGGTTTCTCAGGTCAATACTGGCCTGAATCAGTTGCTGGGGATTGATGTTTCCATTACCAACCAGCTAATTCTGATCGCTGTCATTTCCTGTATCGCTACGCTCTCTGTCGTGTCGGGCGTGGGTAAAGGTGTTCGTATTCTGTCAGAGCTGAACCTCTGGCTGAGTATTCTTATTTTGCTGTTCTTTGTTGCACTGGGACCTACTATTTATATTCTCAACAGTTATGTTCAGAATATTGGTGATTACCTGTCGCATATTGTCAGCCTGAGCTTCTGGACGAACTCTGAGGCCGATGGGGTTTCTTCCTGGCAGTCCAGCTGGACCACCTTTTACTGGGGCTGGTGGATTTCCTGGTCACCTTTTGTCGGCATGTTTATTGCGCGCATTTCTAAAGGTCGCACCATCAGAGAATTCGCCATTGGCGTGCTGCTTGTTCCCTCACTCTTGGGCATGTTCTGGTTAACCGCCTTTGGTGGTACTGCACTGCATATTGAACTGTTTGGTTCTGGTGGGGTGATTGATGCCGTCAATAATGATGTCACGGTGGCCTTGTATGAAACCATCAGTCTGATGAATACCGGTTGGATTGAACCGGCAGCCAAGGTTCTGGTGACTTTGCTGATCTGTACTTACTTCATCACATCCTGCGATAGCGGTACGTTGGTAATCACGACATTGTTGTCTGTTGGTGATGATGAACCGCCCATGCGACACAGAATTGTCTGGGGTGTGGGGCAGGGTTTGGTGGCGGCTATTCTGTTGCTAACCGGTGGGCTTGCCGCGCTTCAGGCTGCGTCGATTATTGCCGGCTTGCCTTTCTCAATTATCATGCTGTTTATGTGTTATGCACTGGTGACTGGCCTGCGTAATGAGAAAAACAGGCTCTACGAAGATCGAATTCGATTGAGAGCCCAGGATGCTTCACCTCATATGAACCTCCTGGAACGTATTGGTCCCGGTACCTGAGCGAGTGAATAGTATGGAGCGGTTTATCGGACACTGATGACTGCATCCGGAAACCAGGAAGCGAATGAACCTTTGGGTTGGTTCGCTTCCTGATCCTTCTTCTCTTCCCCATTTCCTTGCTTTCGTTCTCGATAAAACTCCCTCGAATCCGCTGTCATACCCTTAAGCCTTCCGGACCTGATCTAGGAGCCTGTCGGACTTAAGACTATTTCGGCCTAAATTCCAGAAAGAACGGCCCAATTATTCGATGAATTCGATTAAATAGGTCAACTATTCTCACGAATCCATCGAAGCTGTCTAGAACG
>NZ_JBPCXO010000255.1:0-17627 GCF_051008435.1 Endozoicomonas sp.
GAAGCTTTGCAGTCTGTTCACTCTGCTGTTCGTTGCGGGTTGAGAAAACCATGGGATAAAGGATAGTCGCTGCAAGGGAAAGGTATTATTCTCTTTCTCTGTCCAGCAGTTTTTTAGGAATTACAAATAAACCTATCTTTTCGGGTGAAAAGCTAGTCCGGAAATTTCATAAAGCGTCGAGCTTGTCGCTCTGCTGTTTTTCAGCTTTATGAATTTTCCGGGTTAGCTAAGAGGCATTTTTGAAAGGAGGGAAGAGGGCTGTTCGTGATTAAACAACAGCCCACTATTGATGTCAGGTAGGGAGATGAACCGCTTTTAACTCAGGTTGCTGACAGCTGCCTTGATTCTGCGAATGCCTTCTTCCAGAGTGGACCGGCTGCAGCCAAAATTCAGTCTTAGATAGTCCCTGTCGCCAAACTGAGCGCCAGGCGAAAGGCCAACACCGGCCTCTTCAAAGAAGCGTTGTGGATCATCCAGGTTTAATTCACTGACATTGATCCAGGCCAGATAGGTAGACTGAAGTGGTAGCATGCTAAGACCCTCGATGCTGTTCATTTCAGACATCAGCAGGTCATGATTACCCCGCAGGTAATCCAGCAAACTTTGACGCCAGGCTTCACCGTGCTCATAAGCTGCCTTGGCCGCAGTGTAACCAATCAGCATGTTATCCGGATCAGGAACAATCCCCTTGCGAACTCTCTGGAACTCCATCCGCAGTGTGCCGTCCGGAATAATGGCAAAGGCACAACCGAAACCAGCCACATTAAATGTTTTGGAAGGGGACATCAGGGTGATGGACGTGTCCCGGGTGAATTCACTGAGGCTGGCGTATGGAATGTGTTCAGCATTGCGATCAAGGATCAGGTCACAGTGAACTTCATCTGAGCAAACGACAATGTTGTGTTTCTTGCAGAGCGTCTCAATGGTTTCCAGCTCTTCCCGGGTCAGTACCCGGCCATTTGGGTTCTGTGGATTGCAGAGCATTAACAGCCGTGTGTCTTCAGTAATACGGCTTTCAAATGTATCCAGATCCAGGTGCCACTGATTGTTTTTGATAACCCAATCCAGTCCTATCATCTGGCGTCCGCCCAGCTTTGGTGCCATCAGGAAGGGATAATAAACCGGAAGGGGAACAGCAACTGTTTCTCCAGGTCCTGCCACACTTCTTACAGCAATGTTGAGTGCAGTCACCAGCCCGGGCAGCCAGACAATCCATTCTTTTTCAATCTGCCAGTCGTAGAGATTATGCATGCGCTCAACAATACGATCTTCCAGACCTTCATCAGCCAGGGTGTAGCCAAATACGCCGTGCTCAATACGCTCTTGCAGAGCTTCAATGATTTCCGGTGCGGATTTAAAATCCATATCCGCCACCCAGAAAGGCAGTATGTCTTTATCTTTGTAGCGATCCCACTTCAGGCTGGAGGTATGACTTCGGTCGATAAAAGTATCGAAATCTGTGGACACGGACACTTCCCTTGGCATTGGATTTAATTGGTTAAACCGATACTACCTGCAGTCAGTCATTTTTGAAATGTGGTTTATCTGGGCGGTCTTGAAAAATGCCGCAGATGAGGTGGTCACTAATAGAGTCATGGCAGGATTGAATAAGGTCTGGACTCAAATGGTATGAGTGTGTGGTCTTAAAACCACTTTTTCTTGAGACCTTCAATATTGGTTTTACTCAGCCAGAGGTTGACTTTGTCTGCCAGCTTACGGCTGCTTTTTTGCATCATGAAGACTTTGTGGGAACTGCTTTCTGTGAACATGGCAGGGTTTACGATAGTCAGAGCAGGGTTTTTCTTGAGTCGGTACTGCGCTTCCATCAAATCTGTAATCATGAGGTCAGCTTTATCTTCTCTGAGGATCAAGAACGGTTCCTTGTTATTCGCGGTAATGATGAGCTGGGCATTGGGTAAGTGCTGTTCAGCAAATTCCTGATTCAAACCTCCAGGGTTCTCGACCACTCGAATTTCTGGTCGATTGAGGGCTGCTATCAATGCCTGGTCATTAAGACCTGTCACCTGAGGAAAAAACTCCTTGCGAATCAGAACCACCTTGCCACAGGGTGTGATGGCATTACTGAGCAGGAAATGTTTGGCACGAGACTTACTGTAACCGATCCCCCCCATGGCGATATCGAAGTGGTCATTTTTCAGGTCGGCGGAGAGATCGGGCCAGTTAGTTTTAACATATTTCACTTTTACTGGCTGGTCATAAAGTTTGCTCAGATACTTTCCCAGGGATTCAGCCAGATCGATGGCGAAACCAGAGCATTGCATCCGCTGATTGCACTCTGTTAATGGTGGATAATCGCCGGTGGTGCCCACACGAAGCACGCCTGAGCTTAATATTTCAGGCAGATCTCTAGCCTGAACCAGGCTCAACAGGTTCAGGAAAAGGGCTGCTATCAGGACAAAATTCTTCATGAATGCTCTTTTCCCCGCAAAGCTAATAATTAAAGCAGATTTTATCCGTTTTGCTGTCTCGCTGGTCGGATCATTGAGGCAAATCCTCCCCGGAGGCTGGAAAATCCTGATTTTGTAGACAATGCTCAGATAACTTGAAGTTTGTCTGTGGGGTAGTACAGCATTGATTTCCAGAGGGGTTGTTTATTCACTGGTGTCCGGAGCGTTGCTGGGAAGCCTGATCATTATTCCTGAATGGTTGTCGGACTATTCGGCTATGGAACTGGTAGCAGGCCGGTTTGCCGTTTTTGGCCTCTGGGTTTCAATAATAGTGCTCTTTCGTCGTGAAATTATTCATAAAATTCAACAGGATGGCATTCAGCCCTGGATCTGGGTGGCACTGTTAACGAATGTCCTTTATTACCTCTTTTTAGTGATCAGTATCCGCAGCCTCGGGGGCGTGTTTGCGTGTGTTCTGATGGCCGCACTGCCCATGATTTTTCAGCAATACTTTCTCGAAAGAAAAGCCGGTAGCAGTCTCACAATGCCTTTACTGCTCTTGGTTGGAGCATTATTTCTGTTAATTATCCAGAAGTTTGACCAGGGTTATCAGGACTCACACGATCAGAGCCTGATCAATGGCTTGTTCTGGCTGCTGCTGGCCAGTATTTGCTGGCTTCTTGGAACTCGTATGCAGCTCATCATGACCCTCAGGCGTCCTGATATAGACCCTTCGGATCGTTACCTGCTCACCGGGCTGGGTTCGGTATTTGCGCTACCTCTGATCTACCCGCTGAGCTGGTTAGGCCACCCGGAGTTGCTCCTGTTTCCAGAGGGGGTGAGTAATATTGACTGGTCTTTCTTTGGAGGAGGGGTGTTGGTTGCAGGGATATTAGCCACAGGCGTGGCCCGAATCTGCAGGCGTAAAGCCGTGTTGCACAACAGTGATTCAGGGTTCTATCCCAGTACGATTCTTGAGGTTGTATTTGGCGTGCTGTTTATCTTTATGCTGGAAGGGCGCACACCCAGCAACCAGGAATGGGCAGTTATTGCCATTCTGGTATGGGGTATGGCCCTGTTCTATAGAAGCCGCCCGGTACCTCAGACCTTCAGTGCCAGCTCAGGGTAACTGTTTCGAATGGCTTTTCGATCACCCTTGAACAGAATTCGGCCCTGTTTCTGCGCCAGTTGATATTCATACATGGGGTCGTAGTAGCCAGTCAGTAACTGCTCAATTAACGGCCGGTAACCATCAATAATCCCCTGACTTTCATGTTGCTTCAGAGCAGAAGACAGAATGTCGCATAATTCCTGATAACGGGTGCCTCCCAGCCTTCTGCGAATCCGGTGAAGGCTGTCGGTCAGTCCCTGGCTGAACTGGGAAAAACCTTCTTCTTCGCCATAAACGGCCTGGAACTCAGCCAGGTTATCCCTGACATACTCTTGTAAGCCTATTTCTACACGCTCTTCAATGGATTCTTCCAGAAGAATGATGGGGGATTGTTGCATTTTATCCCGGAATTCCTGAGACAGGCTGCAACGGCCTATCAGTTTGCTTTCGTCTTCCAGAAGGACGGGGCGACCTGATTTGCAGTGACGATGCTTGAGCATGGCAATCGAGAGGCGGTTTTCAAAATCTATCTGGGTAGGCTGCCCCCCATAACGGCGACCAAAGCTGGATCCCCGGTGGTTAGCCAGACCTTCCAGGTCGACACTGTCTTCAATTTCGTGAATCAGGCGGGTCTTGCCGGTCCCTGTCTTGCCGCTGAGAATAATAAACTGGCTGTCCTCAACAGACTTTTCCAGTTCATCAATCAGATATCTTCTAAGCGCCTTGTAGCCACCCTTTATCAGAGGGTAAGGGTGTCCGGACTCAGCCAGCCAGGATTGGGTAATATGAGAGCGCTGGCCACCCCTGAAGCAGAACAGGTAGCCTTGTGGGTGTTGTTGTACAAACTGCTGCCAGCTGGCCACTCTTTGGGCACGCACTTCGTCAGTAGCCAGCTCATAACCCAGGGAGACAGCCGAATCCTGCCCTTGCTGCTTGTATTCGGTACCAATCACTTCACGCTGGTGGTCGTCCAGAATAGGCAGGTTGGTGGCCAGAGGGAATGACCCCTTGCTGAATTCAACGGGCGCCCGAACATCCATCAGAGGCGTGTCATTCAGGAACAGGGAGAGGAAATCGGTGGTATCCGGGCATTGTTGGGTCATAAGGTTCCGTAACAGCTCAACAGGAGCGGGCTTCTAGGAGCCTGACCGAGAATTGTGCCCGTGCATAAAATTCAGTAGATCGTTCTTTCTGGATTTTAGGCCGGGCTATCTATTGTCGATCAGGTTCCTTGTTCAAAGCCCTATAGTTTGGCTGGAATCTGCCTGTTCAGGCAAGTGTGGATTGTTTCTATCTGCTTCCATTGGGGGAAAACCGGAACTTAGATAGCCTGGAGCGGTCAAAGCATTGAATACCCGTCATGGAAAAAGGAAGTAGCAGACAGGTGGATATTTCAGAACAGGGAATCCCGCGTTTGGGCGTGAAGCGCCCTCATGGTGAAGATACTGACTCCAGCCCCGCGAAAACAGTCAAATTCAACTTGAAACCGGTGAAAAGTATTCTGGTGGGAGCTGTTGCCTCGGCATTTAGAGAACAGACCGGAGAATCCTCCTCAGGACAGAAATCCTGCTTCCGCCAGAAAAAAACAACACCCGTAAAAAAGTTGCCTTCGCCTATGGAGCTCAGTCCATCAGAAACAGCTCCTCTTCATCCTGTCGTCTCAGGCGCTTCGTCATCTGCCAGTACGGTATTTCCTGCTGATTTTCTGGTGCAGTTGAATAAGCTATCGCCGGAAAAAGATCGGGAAGCGATCAAGCGACTGCTGCAACCTTTTTATCCGGAGAGTTGTGCTGCTATTCGTTTCACTACTTTCAAAGATCTGGCCCGGTTTACTCACAGGGTCTCAAAACTATTGGATTACAAAGATATCGAAAGAATGGCAAAAGTGTTTCTACAGCACTGTGCCGAACTGTTCAGAAAGTCTCAGAAAACCCACCATACCCCGGACCACCTCGCATTGTTGGGTAATTCACTGGCGAAATTGAAAGAGAACGATGTTGTTCAACATGCCCTGATCGAACTGGCAGAGGAGATTCTGGAGCGAGATATTGATGACTGTCCTGGTGGCCGTTATCGGTGGGGGCCTATCGATTTCTCTAGGGTGTGTAACGCCCTGGGTAAAGTCGTTCCGGTTGAACTGGTGGCTGAAAGTTTGGAAAAGATTGCCCTGGAGGTGCAAAGACGGGGACAAAAGCAACAGTTAACGCATAAAAATGGTTGGGAAATCTGGGACTTTGCCCAGATTGTCTGTGCCCTGGGTAAAGTAGACCGAATGAAAACGAGGGAGTCATCGGGTGAGCCAGATAAAACTTTCTGGCAGGTGGCAGAGGCTATGGATGTCATGGCTTATGAATTGTTAAGCCGGTTTCGTAAGAAACAATGGTCAGGTAAGGAAAAGGTCTATATCAGAGACTTGCAAATGTTGGCCGGAGGTTTTGCTCATGCAGACCTGAGAACCTGGTCTCATGTTGCTGATGAGGCTTTATTGATGGTGGCAAAACAGTTGCCTGAACAGGATTTCAGTGATGAAACGGCAACGACTAAAAGGCTTTGTGAACTGGCTGTATCATTGTCTCACTGTAATTTCCAGACAGCCGAGCAACAGGTAGAGCGAATAGCTCGGGAATATCTGAAACGGCTGCCTGCTATGGAAAAGCACAAGCTGCCTGTGACCGTTTCTGTTTTAAGCAGTTTATGTCGCTTAACGCTGGATAAACAACAGGTGGAGCTGGCCAGTCAGCTACTGGATCTGGCGATTAAAGAAGAAAGGCAGCTGGGAGAATCATCCTTGACCAGGGATCAGATTTACTGGCATCTGACCTTGTTGCATTTTGCCCGTTTCGGCATGGCTCGGTCAGCAACCGATGTCTCGAAGCTTTCCAGCAAGGCCCGGCATGAGCAAGTCAGCGACCCTCAGAGAGGCCAGCTGATGCAATGGCAGTTGAACCTGGTCAGGAGTTACTGGAAAGGCACCACTGTTTCTGAGCCGAAAGTGAAAACAGAAGGTACCGTTAAAACAACTTCTTCAAACATCCAGAGAGAAGTGTATTTTGCGTTGAAGAGGAGTCTTCCTGTTGATTGTCGAATCAAGCAGGAAGCGGAGATAGAGAGCTTTCCTGTCGATATTCTTTTACCGGATGAGAAAATATGCGTTGAAGTGGATTGCCATCAGCACTTCATCTGGCCTGATCCAGACTCAAAGTGTGAGCCGGGGCAACCTGCGAAAAAGCCTGTTGTACGAGCCAAATATACGTTTGTGAATGCGATGCTTGAGTCCATGGGATTTACCGTATTTCGCATCAACACCGACGAAGCAAAGTCAGAAGCAGCCAGAAAAGAGTTGTCCAGAACCATTCAAAGGCGTTTAACGCATCACAAAAAATACTAGCGGTACGTATAACCCGAAATATGGGTTGTCATTTTTGCTCTGATATTGGCACAATGTCGCTTAAATAAGAAAAGGCGGCAGGACGTTGCCAGATAGCACAGGGACAAGGCTTTACTGTTATTACATCTATGGCAGTCAGATCTCGGGGCGGTAGCGTGCCGAAAAAGCTTGTGTCTATTGCTGGGCCGACCCTCTCATTAAACTCACTTCCCTCTCTGACCGACTTTACTGATTCCAAGGCTGAACTCAATGCATTTTATGATTCTATTTGGCCCTCCTGCTGTAGGAAAAATGACAATAGGCAAGGAGGTCGAGAAGCTAACCGGGATGAAGCTTTTTCACAACCATGTGGCCATTGAACCGGTTTTGAGCTTTTTTGAGTTTGGTTCACCTTCCTTTAAGCGGCTGGTGAACACTTTTAGAACCATGATGTTCGAAGAGGTGAGCCAGAGCAATTTACCCGGTCTGGTATTTACTTTTGTCTGGGACCTCGAAAGTGATGAGGACAGGACGTTCGTGGAAGATAGCTGTAGACTGTTTGAGTCAGCTGGGGCGAAGATTTCTCTGGTGGAGTTGGCCTGCTCTCTTGATGAGCGATTGGTAAGAAATATAACTCCAGAACGATTGGAAGCTAAACCCTCAAAGAGAAATATCGAACAATCCGAGGCGAATCTCCTGCATCTGGAAAACCATTACAGACTGAATTCCGAGAAAAGTCTTCAGGCTGAGTATCCCCACCTAAAGCTGGATACTACTTCCATGTCACCTGAAGAATCTGCAAAGAAGATTGTTGAGGCGTTGAAAATAAAGAGACTGTAGAAAGTTAAGAATAGTGAAGTTTAAGCCTCATCCATAAGACTAAAAAATATTCTTAAAGACAATTCAGAATGTATGAAATATTTGAAACCGATTGTTGGGCTGTAACGCATCGGCGAGACGCTCGATACCCTGGTTATCTGATCGTTTCCTCAAAACATGAAGGAAGGGATTTGGGTGACTTGCCTGGAGAGACTTTGATCGAGCTGGGAGCAGTTTTAGCAAGAACAGAATGTCTCCTGAAGTCATACTTCAAGCCATTTCGAGTTATTTCTACAAAGCTCGGCTTTTCCAATGGGTTTAGTTGCCACTTTCATATGCTGCCAGTCAGTCATGAGCTGTTGGAAGAGATTCGTTCTCACCCTTCGTATACCAATGAGCCAGATGGAAATGATGTGCTTCTTTTTACCAGCCGGGAGTACTGTGAGCGATCTCTGGATAAAAAGGAAACAAAGAGGCAGTATGAGACGGTCTGCGAGTTGAAAAAGTATTGTGCTCAAAAAAATAAAAAAAAAATAAAAGGGACACCCATTCAAATCATTGGTGTATTTGGCTGTCCTTTATTTTTTTCGACTGTGTTTTTGTGTGATAGCCGGAGTAAAATTTGACCAACCGGGGAGTTGGTCAAATTGTATGGGTGTCCGATTTATTTCGTGTCTTCCCGGGGTGGTTTTTCACTTTAGTTAAGTATTGTAGCTAATGAGTAAAAGGGCATAATGAGCCACTCCAATATTGGAAAAAGTTAGAGTTCTGAGGAAGATGAAAAAAAGTTACTGATAATTATCACAAGTAAATATAGTGTGAGTATTACTTCTAACGTCGATATAAAAAGAATGTGAAAGCACGCTATGCGAGATGATAGGAGGGAATGTTAAAAGTGATAACTTGGTCACTAAAAAGGTTTTATGTCGGAGTTTTTTAATGTTTGATACAGCATTTCTATCTTGTGACCTAATTGTTAGAGGGCTTCTCATAAGGTGAGGAAATTGTATTGAAAATCAAATCTTTATGAGTGTTCTTTTGATTTTAATAGGTAGGTTCTTATTTCTATGTGATTGACAGAAGATGAGTGAAATTATTTTTTATATGTTGTACGTCGCAAGTCTTTTTGTTAGGGTGGTTTTGCCTAGGCAGAAAGCAAATAAATATAAACACTGATGTTAACGGAATAGCTTAATGAAAAGTGTGATTAAATCTAATGTAACTGATTTTTTTTCTGATTCTAATCGATCCATGATGGGTGGTTGGACCATTGACAGAATTAGCGATGGTGCAGAAGAGAGTGCTAGCAAAACAAATAATAATGTTGCTGAATTCTTTAATGAAGAAAATCGATCCATGATGGGTGGATGGACCATTGACAGAATTAGCGGTGATGCAGAAGAGAGTAAGGAATAATTATTTCTGTCTAATATCCTCTATTGGTAAGGTCTAGATAACGGTTCTTTGTATTAGAAACATACAATTGAATGTTTCTAATACCGTTTTTAATGTCCGTTCTGATTCTTAATGTTTATTCCCAATAACCTTTTCTGAAAAGGTTATTGGGAGTTCTAAGAACTGAAGTGATTGGTTGGGAAGTTTTTCAAGGAAATGACTCTAGGTTGTTTTCTCGTCAAGGAGTGAAGAAGATGTTTCTGAGTGTATCTCATAGTAGGGAAAATATTGAAAATCTTGCAAAGGCAGTTTTGCAAGATGAATATGATTCTAACGAACAACTAAAATTCTCTTACTCAAAATCTATAGAAAAAATTCGTGGAATTGAATGTAATCATGATATAAAAGTTCAGTTTCATAGTAGTCCTATTGCTAGAGAAGCAATCAGGCAAGGTGTCTTCTCAGAAGCTGCCGACTTAGATGATAAGATTACGATTCAATCTGAATCATATCAGATGCATTGCTTGAATCTCTACAACGAAGCAATAAAGCTTATCGAAAAGAACTCCATTCAATTATTACAATTAATTGAGTTAGTTACGACGGATGTGGTTTTTGTTCACTCACCCCGAATTGGCGGGGGGACAGGCTCTCACTTACCGGGCGTTATTTGTATAAGTATTGGTGATGATTGGACGGAAGTTGATGTGGCAAATACTCTAGTGCATGAGGCTACACATCTGAATGTATTTCTGTGTGATATGGTGAATAAGGTGTTTACTTCACCTGCATCGGAGCTTGATAAAGAAGAATATAGAGTATTATCAGCAGTAAGAGTCGGTGATATGAGACCCCTTGATAAAGCAGTTCACTCAGCATTTGTTACTGTTCCTCTGCTTTACTTTGAGAAACTCTTAGGCAGTTGTGAAATGATGAAAGAGTTTTCAGTATCATTGAATGATTGTGTTAACGGTGTGGTTGAAAAGGAATTTTTATTTACTCAATATGGTCAACAACTTGTTAATCAACTTAGAGAGTTTAATGAAAGCAGAGACTTTTCACTAGTTGAAAAAGCACTGATATAATTTGGGGGAGAATATGATCAGCTCTAAAGCAATAGGAGGTGAAAGTTTTAATGCCTCGTTATTATTATTTTTGTCATCTGTGTTTTTAGGGATACTCGCAGAGACATTTATTATATTTTCGATCCCACTTATTGTTTTAGAGTTAACTGGTAGTGCTTCTTATGCAGGTCTTGCATTTATGGTGGAATGGATACCAGCAATACTGATGTATCCCATTGCAGGAATAATAGTAGATAAACTAGGGGCAAAGATGTCTTTAGCTTTATCCGCACTCCTTCGCTGTATTGTAATTGTAGCTGTAACAATCTGTTTGTTTGAATTTGAAGAATATACTTTACATATTGTTCTTGTGTGTTCATTTCTCTTGTCGTTTATGTTGCCATTTAGTCGAATGGGAGCAGAAAAACTAGTATCTGCACTAAAAGAACTGAAAAATGTCTCTGTTTTGCATTCTTATGTTCAATCTAGCGAATTGTTGGCTTGGACTCTGGGACCGGCATTAGCTGCGTATGCATCTACTTTATTAAAACTTGAAGAGATACTTGGTTTGGCAGGTTTATTATTCTTTGTTGGACTAATTTCTATTTCACTCTATAAAGATATGGAGATAACAATAGATAAGGAAGATAAGGAAGGTAAGGAAGATAAGGGAGTAGGGCTTTTTTTTGGAGTTTCATATGTATGGTCTAATAAAGCGCTCTTTGCATTAGCAATAAATAATTGCATTGCAAATTTTATGTTTGCAGTTGTTCTTTCTTCACATGCGGCTATTGTGACAGAGGTTTTTAAGTTGGATGATGAATACTATGGGTTGCTGAATTTTATTGGAGGGGTTTTTGGCTTTCTAAATTTAGCATTAGTGCCATATTTGATAAGAAAAATGAAGATGCTTTCTTTCTCAATAACTGGTCTAGGGATGATTGGGATAGGGTTCCTGATACTTTCTATTGCTGAAGGATATATGCTTTATGTAGTAGGCTTTTCGATGTCTATTATAGGGATAACTTTGTATAATATATTCAACAGAACTCTAAGAACAACAATTATAGAACAAGAGGTTGTGGGGCAGGTTATGGGCTTTTTTTATCTGCTAAATATAATTATGCTCCCTATTGGAGGTGGGGCTGTTTACTTATTTGCAGATACTTTTGGTAATCAACCAATTATTATGGTCGTTACATTAATTTTAACTCCTGTTTGTATTTTTTTATCCCTCAAAGCTAATCAAGGGTTTTGGAATAGTGAAGCTGTCAAACAATAATGGTTGTAAATATAGACATAAGAGCTGGGGTTTGTTTTTAAAGTAATGTTAGGCGCTTTTTGTTATATACCAACTGAATTTACGCAGCTACGAACGTTCCTAGTTGCTTGAGTGAGGCGTGCAAAGCAAATATAGATTTTCGCCCAGAGCTGAAAGTGGCTCGTCTGTTGTATCAATGAAACAATTCTAGCCGGAAGGAAGAGTATATCGATAGAAAGATATACTTACTCTGGGCTCGAACAGTATGAGCTGGCGATTTACCATGACAACATTGGTTTTCCAGTATTTTATAGAAGATTCAACGTTCAAACGTTTTTTGTAGATCATTTTCAAGCTCTCATCGTCACAATCCGGGTGGTTCTCGGTCTGGTGGATCCCACTGTCAACGGAAAGAGTATGAACAAGTCCAACTCACAAGCTTTCCCTGTCTCAGATTATGTTTGGAGTTATGCATCAAGAATCAGCTCACCTTTTCCGGTCGCAATCCTGCTTCAGAAATCAGAGAGTCGATATTTTTCATACGGCGCTAGAAAATGTCATTTAAATGGCCACTGTCTTTAAACAGTCTTTGAAGCAGTGAGTTAAAAACTCAATATCTTCTGAAGTAGTGTTGATAGGTATTGCGAGATAAGCTGTTTTGCCAATGCAACGTATAGTGGCTCCCTGACTGATACTGTATTGCCTGAATCTGGCGGTATCAATTTCCTGCTCAACCGATACTGCGGCCAACAAGCCCATGCTTTGGCAGAGGGTGACACCAGGAATATCAGAGCACTCTGCCAATCCCGTCTTTAGCTTGTGCGCTATACGTGCGACGTCGGCCTGCCATTGCCCAGTCTCCAGCAGGTCCAGATTGGCATTGCCCGCAGCGCAGCCCAGAGCTGTGGCCATGTAGGTAGCCCCATGCATGAAGGGCTGATCTCCAAGAACCTCCAAAACCAGGGATGAGGCCAGTGTGGCGCCCATACTCATCATGCCACCTGTGAGAGATTTAGCGAGGCACATCAGATCAGGACTGATTTGGGCTTGATCACAGGCGAACATTGAGCCGGTTTTGACAAAGCCTGCTGCCACCTCATCGGCAACAAAGAGAATGTCGAAGCTTTTGCATAAGTCATGAAGGGCTTTCAGGTATTCCGGAGAATACATTTTCAAACCGGCATAACCCTGAACCAGAGGTTCTACAAAAAGAGCGGCAATTTCATGATGATGCTTCTCCAGGAGCTGTTCGGTAGAAGCCAGATCTTCTTTCTGAAAAGGGCGGCTAATACCCAAAGGAGGAGGATCCAGCTGAAAAGCGGGTTTAACAATCCCCTGGTATTCAGAAAAGAGAGAGTGCTCACTTCCACATAGCGACATACTGCCAAACGTATCGCCATGGAAGCCATTACGGAGAGTGGCAAAGTGATTTTTTTGAGGCTTTCCTGAAGATCTCCAATACTGAAGGGCCATTTTCATAGCCACTTCGACCGCACTGGAACCCGATTCAGAGAAAAATACGGCTTGCATATTGCCTGGCGCAATGTGGGTTAATCTATCAGCCAGTCGCTCAGCAGGTTCGTGAACCAGTTCAGAAAACATGGGAACGTGGGGAATTGTCGCCAGCTGGTCATGCATTTTCTGTTCGATGTAAGGATGACTGTAACCATGCAGCATGGCCCACCATCCCATGGTGCCATCCAGGAGCTCGCGGCCATCATTGAGCGTTAAGCGAATCCCCTGACTGTGAGTGACTTTCAGAGGCTCACCTCCAAGAGCAGAGTAAGCGTGCCAGAGTGTTGACCTGGATTGTTGCTTCATTAGATTTATCTGAACGGACTGAACAATCTCTCCATAATAGCCCGGAAAATTCATAAAGCCGCTCTAACCGAGGTAAAGGCTGCAGAGACTCTCGGGAGTTCATTTTCTGATGTGTACGAAACTAAACGAACATCGCTCGTCGGATTCTCGCTAGCTCTTTTCCCGCCATGACAGCATTTTGTCGTCAGATCCATGCAATAAGCATGAATATGACGACAAAATGTGTCAGCCGAAAAAATAGCAGAGCGAGAAGCCCGACACTTTATGAAATTTCCGGGCTAGTAGAACAGTTTGGACACTGCCGGTTGTCAGGGAGTGTACAAATCAGGGTAAGTCTCTGGATTCACAATGGGTAGCCCTGTGAGGCTTAAGCGGGTAGTGGTATGCTCATCGTCATCAGGATAAGGAAGTCAGAAGGTGTTTTTCAGGGGCAGTTTTATGCCTCAATAAGCGCACCGCTCGTTGTAACAGAAATCTAAAAACAATCCATATTATGTTGAGAAAGCCAGTGAATAAAATTGCCCCTTCACTTGTCCTCTCATTAGCAGTGGCTCTGCCTGCTACTTCTCATGCCATGCGCTGCGGGACTCACCTGGTGCAGAAGGGAGACTTGAAATATGAGGTCTCTTCCAAATGCGGACAGCCGGAATACCGTGAATCCACAGGTTATATTGATGAAGAAAGGCGGGGTAAACGCATCAAGGTTCTGAGCCTTGAAGAATGGGTTTATAAAATCTCCAGCAGCTACTATCGCCTGGAATTTAAAGGGAACGAACTGGTTAAGGTCGAGTCCAGAGGCAGAATCTAACCATAACCTGTGATCTCCTGATCCCTTCAGCCATCAATATTCCAGCCAGAATTCCTTCCGGTTGTCCTGATGGCTCTTCCTGAATACGAATGACAAGTGACAGGCTTATCGATTATGGTATTTACGTTGCCGCACTGTCGTAGACATTATGCCACTGAACATGGGTAAATGATCACCAGATGGGTACTGCAGTCTGTGCCAAAAGCATGGGCAGGTATCAATTTAATCCCTGATAATAACATCCGATAAAATGGGTAATTAAGACAAGACAAGGAGCAATAATGCTGAATTCTGTTACTGCAAAAGCAGTGATTGACCACGCTCTGTTTATGGGAGCCGACTTTGCCGAACTGTTTGTAGAGCACCACCAGAATAGCTCTGTACAGCTGGTGTCCGGTGAAGTGGATAAGGTCAACTCGGGTATCGACTTTGGTATCGGAATCCGCCTGTTTTTCGGCCATAAAATCCTCTATGGCTACACCAACAGTTCTGATGAGCAGGAGCTGAAGCGAGTGACTGCATTGCTGGCTGCCAAAGACCAGCGCGAACAGATCGCTCAGGCCGGTGCTCTGAATCTCAATAAACTTCAGGATCATCACCCTTGTATGCAGGCGCTGAGCCAGAGTGCCAACCTGGATGCCAAGATTGCTTTTCTGCGCAAAGCGGATGCTGCTGCACGAAAAGAAAGCGATAAGATAGCCCAGTATATGGGCAGTGTTTTGCAGCGTGAACAGCGCATAGAAATATTCAATTCCGAAGGCCTTCATACACACGATACTCGCCATTACACACGTTTTGCCGGTAATGCTGTAGCGCAGGACGGTAATGAACAATCTACCGGTTTTGAAGCACCCGGCGCTCTGACCGGTTGGGAACTGAATGAGCAGTTAGATGCTGAGGCTCTCGGTCAGCAAGTAGCCAGGCAGGCTCTGGTCAAACTGAATGCTGACGCCTGTCCTTCCGGAGAAATGCCGGTGGTCATTGGCAATGGTTTTGGTGGAGTTATTTTCCACGAAGCCTGCGGACATTTGTTGGAAACAACGTCAGTTGCCAAGCAGGCTTCTGTCTTCCATGACCAGATGGGTGAAGTGATTGCCAATCCAGTGGTCAGTGCCGTGGACGACGGAACGCTGGGAAATAAATGGGGTTCCATCAATATTGATGACGAAGGCATGGAAACCCGCAAAACTCAGCTAATAAAAGACGGTGTCCTGACCCACTTTATGGCTGACAAGATGGGAGCCTTGAAAACCGGTTATGAAAGAACCGGTTCTGGCCGTCGTGAAAGTTACAAGTATGCTCCTGCTTCCCGCATGAGAAATACCTTTATCGAAGCGGGCGACAGTTCTCTGGAAGATATGGTTTCCAGCATTGAGCGCGGTGTTTATGCGAAGAAGATGGGAGGCGGTTCGGTTCAGCCGGGTACGGGTGAATTCAACTTTGCCGTTCAGGAAGCTTACCTGATTGAAAACGGTAAGATCAGCAAACCGCTGAAAACCGCGACTCTGATCAGTACGGGTCCAAAAGTACTGAAAGAGATCAGCATGATCGGTGCTGACCTGGATTTTGCTGCAGGCATGTGTGTTTCCGTCAGCGGTTCTGTACCTACTACTGTAGGACAGCCTGCTGTCAAGGTGGACAAGATCACAGTAGGAGGTGGTAACTGATGAGCGAACAAGCCAAATTACAGCAAGCCATCGAACACGTGTTGAATTCAGTCCAGGGTCAAGGGGCTGAAGCCGATGTGATTGCCAGTAGCAGTAACAGTTTCTCCCTGAAAGCCAACAAGGGTGAGCTGGACGAATACAAGGTGACTTCAGGACAGGTCATTGGTGTCAGGGTGGTCAAAGATCAAAGAGTGGCGACCAGTTACTCTGAGTCACTGGAACCGGCCAGCCTGGAGCTGATGATTAAAAACGCTCTGGAAAGTGCCCGTTTTGCCAAAGTGGATGAGCACCAGCAGATCCGTTGTCTGAACAGTCGAATCGATTCGGATAGGGCTGAGATCAATCAGCCAGACGAAACGTCAGTGGATGATAAAATTGCGTTGTCGCTTAGTTTGGAGCAAGGTGTGGTCAGTAAGCCTAATGCTTCCAGCTCACCCTACAATGGCTATGGTGAGAGTGAGAGCCAACTACTGATTGCCAATACCCAAGGTTCTTTATGCAGTCATAAAGAACGTTCCGTCAGCTGTTATGCCTATACCCTGTTTGAACAGGAAGGCAAACAGTCAATGGGTGGCGCTTCTTCCACAGGAAGAAGTTTTAGCGAGCTGAATCCTGATCATTGCATTAATCATGGTTATGAAACGGCAAGGGATCTGATTGATGGTGAACCCGTCAGTACTGGCAATTACAGTGTTATCTTTGAGGTTAATGCTCTCAGCTCCCTGATCGGTGCCTTCAGTCTCTGCTTATCAGGAGTAGGTGCCATGAAAGGCATTAACCCCTGGCGAGAAAAAGTAGGGCAACAGGTGGCCAGCCCATTGTTCAGTCTGACGGATAAAGCCTATGTTGAAGGAGGTATGAATATTTCTGCCTTTGACAGCGAAGGCTTTGCCACCCAAGACAATACTCTGATCAATAACGGCGAGCTGAGTACACTGTTGCACAATAGCCACACAGCGAATGCTATGGGAGTAGACAGTACGTCCAGCGCTGCACGAAGTGCCAAGAGCAGCCTGGAAGTTACTACTCAACATAAAGTGATTTCGGTAGGCAGTGCCAGTCAGGAAGAGTTAACCGGTGGTGAATATCTGGAATTGCTTGATCTCCACGGAGTTCATTCCGGTGCGGATGCAGTCAGTGGCGACTTTTCCTTTGGTGCGGATGGATTTCTTTGTCGTGATGGCAAGCGGATACAGCCCGTTCGCGGTATTACAGTAGCAGGTAACTTCTATAAGCTGTTGAATGAGATAGATGCCATGGGTTCAGTATTGGAAATCTCCGAGTCCAGGAATTTCTATTCCCCAGCTATTCGTTTTTCCCGGTTGAGTATTGGGGGTAAGTAACGCCTTCAATTCTTGAGTAGAGGGTTGCTTCAATTCTCTACTCAACTTTTCTGATCATGTTTCTTTCCTTATATAGTCTCGATTTATAAATAAAAAAACATCCTGTTTGCAAGCTTATTATCAGGTTGATTACCTTCTGATATTCGACCTGTGTATCAAAGATTAAAAACATTGGATATACCACTCTTCAAAGAACTTAAGGAGAGTTGGTATGACACAGGTAATGAATTATCCGGACAGTCGGAGTTTCTGGTACAGGATCCAGATGGTTACTTATTGCGTTTTACACAGTTTCTGGGTGTAAAACCAAAGGCACTTCAGGCAAGTAGTGGCCCATGACGGAATGTATGGAGCAACTGTAATTGTCTGGTTGTCAGACTGAAAATTAATCAAGCTGAACGATGTTTAAGGAGAAGATTCCTTTCAGGATTGATTTAAGGTAACTATTCAGCACCCAGCAAAGGATGATTACCATAATTCTTCAGAGCTATAAGCAGAGCTTCGAAAATATTCTGACCCTGCTTTCTCGCCGATGACACATAACTTCGTATCCGACAGTAATA
>NZ_JBPCXO010000256.1:0-19665 GCF_051008435.1 Endozoicomonas sp.
GCATTACCTGTAAAACTGATGTTTTTTAGAATCAGGGAAAACAGCCTGACTGCTTCTCAGGAAAATCCGGCAAAACTATACGACGAAAGGTGTTCTACCTGTGCTTTGAAATTCCTATACATCCAGGTTTCCCGCTCAATCGACAGCCCTTTCTTCGGGCTGTTGGCTATCACTTCCCGATTGTGGGCAATGGCTTGATGAATGTTGATCCAGAGGGCCTTCATCCCATTGGCCACTTCATAGTCCTCATGGCGGGGCTCCCCCAACTCGGGATCAATAGTGCAGAAATAGCAATAAGACTTCATATGAAGAATGTCGTGTTCAGCTTTGTACCAGGGACGGAACTCTTCATAGATACCCAATTCCCTGATACCCCGAACATTCTTTGCTCCCGTTTCTTCTTCCAGCTCCCGAATCACCCCTTCGTGAAGGTCTTCTCCGTCATCCACACCACCGCCGGGTAAGCTGTAGTCATGATAACGTTCAGTGAACATCAACAGAATATTTTCACCGTCCAGAACAATAGCCCGGGCTGCAACCCGGTGCAGAATGGAACCTTCACGGTTTTGAATATCAGGGTGTTGAGTGGTTCTGAGGATTTTCAAACTGTCGTCCAGAAAGGGTAAGAACTGTCAGGCACCATTGTACCAGCCCTTACCTTATCTCTAATACAATGGAAACAATTCAGGAGTCTGATTCAGAAATCTACGGTGCCTGAAGCATGCCACCCAAAGCTTCACAAAAACGCTTGTTGCGGCCAAACACATTGCCACACTGATTAATGACTTTCTGGGTATAAGGGTCTTCTTTGATGGTTTTGTTTACCTCAGGATCTTGCCTCCAGTCATGCAGAAACTCAAGCAATTCATCTTCTGAAGCAAACTTGTCAAACTCTGGCTGAGTTTCCAGATAGGTACAGAGAACCGGATTGAAACGTATCTTTGCGCTGTAATCGTTTATAGCCTGAGCCATATCATCCAGATGACTTTGCCGATCATCAATCATCACCACCTGCTCTGGCTTTTTAAAGGCTCCCTGTTTCAACAGCTCAACCAGGGTTTCACCTTTTTTGTTGCCATGACTCACCATAACCACGCCATGAACCAGTTTGATGCTTCTGTCACCTGAGAGCTTGAAAACCTTGTCAGGTCCCGTATCAGTGAAGTGAATACCTGCTCTCTCCAACTGTTGCTGAGTAACATTGGCAATTTTCCGGCCTCTGGCTGTCATACCAATAACCTTGATGCCCCGTTCTCTAAGGTCATCCAGAACGCCCGGTAGCACTTCATCAGTAGGAACCACAGCCACCCGTTTATAGACTTCCACCAACAATGGATCAATAGACTCAGCCAACGCTTCCTTCGTCTTTTCCGGATGAGCTTTCTGTTCTTTTTCCAACAAGTGATAGAACATATCCGACCGCCCCAGCAACTGCCCTCTGGGGCTAGTGATAGAGGTATCATCCAGATCCAGAATAATCAGAATATCTTCCGGATAAGGGTACTGAGCCAAAAGCGATTTCAGATAGTGTCCGGGATGAGGGGTTTTATCCATGGCGATGACTTCCGCCAGCGACTGGGTCGTCATCAACATGGTCAGAAGCACTCCTGCGAGCAGTTTATATTTATTCATTACACAGCCTACAACTCAATATGCCACGCCGCCTGCCAGAATGGCTGTAGCGGCAATTTTGAAGGTGTAACTATAGACAATGACTTATATCGGCCATGCTTCAGGCTCTATGAAAGTCAGACTGTTAACACTGATTGACCCAATAGGCGCCACAACAACAGCCACAGCTAAACATGCAACAGGCCTGGACAGTGAAGAACGTCAATAGGATTGAGGCTCCTGTACAAAATATGCTGTCTTCACTCTCTTCTCCATGCTTCAGCTCTGACTGATGACATAACAGAAAAGACTCCCCATCCTTGATGCCCTGATAACACAATTGTCCAGGAAGGCTAACCCAGTGACCTCCATACTGATCTTTTTTAGTCTTTTTATTAACCCTGCCTTTAAATTGATCGATAGCCTGAACAGGATTATCAGACGGACAATCAGCAACATGAACCGATTTCTCAACCTCTCCGGATAACCAGAATCCACTCTGGTTATTCACCGGAGCCATCCCCCACTTACCAGAATCTGGTCGACAAAAAGAGAACGTCTTGAAAGGCTGACCATCAATGCTTGAATTTGAAATTGTTCCAGATGAAGGGTGTTGGCCAGTTCCGTCATTTCTTCCAGATCCGGGGTCTCCGGTAAACTCTCTGCCATTGCCAGACCGGGCAGCAGAAAGATCATCAATACTCGAAAAAAAAAGGCCATGTTACACCTGTTAGCCAGCGAAAGGATTGAAAGTATAGTTATCAAAACTGGCCATACTTTTATTTCGACCAAGCCCGAAAATCTCATAAAGTGTCGAGCTTCTCCCTGATCAAAACGGCTTTATGAATTTTTCGGACTCAAAGGGCGAAAATCCCCGCTGACTCCAGACCTTTCATTACGTACAATACGCAGTCCGAGAAACGTCGCTTTCGCTTCGCACTCAAGACTATAAAACAGTAAAGCCCGGGAGAAGGACAGTGATCAGTAAACTGGACCAACAGGCCGCCCATGCCAATAGCGCAAAAGGGACTCTGTATCAAAACTTTGCAGATCGGTTGGCCAGCTCCGGATTCCAGGGAGATATAGAGCTGGGTTATGCAGAGCGGACTGTGCTGGCCACTGACAACTCGATCTACCAGATTTATCCGGAAGGTGTTTTGTACCCCAAAGGCACTGAAGATCTGAGCAAGATTCTTTCACTGGCCCATGAACCTTCTTTCCAGGCCATCGTGCTCTCCCCAAGAGGAGGCGGGACCGGTACTAACGGCCAGTCACTGACTTCAGGATTTATGGTAGACACCAGTCGCCATATGAATCAGGTGCTGGAAATTAACCCTGAAGAGCGCTGGGCAAAGGTTCAAAGTGGTACCGTCAAGGATTACCTGAATGAACTGGCGGCAAAGCATGGACTGTTCTTCGCGCCGGAATTATCCACCAGCAACCGGGCAACCGTAGGCGGAATGGTTAACACCGATGCCAGCGGCCAGGGATCTGTCGTGTATGGCAAAACCCGCCATCATGTCCTTGAACTGACTTCGGTATTCGCTGATGGAACGGTATGGAATTCATCACCTCTGGAAGAACAGGACCTTGATGAAATCTGCCAGCGTGAAGATCGTGTCGGGCAGATTCATAAAACGGTGATTGAAGCCTACGACAAAAATAAAGATCGAGTGGAAGCAGTCTTTCCAAAGCTCAATCGTAATCTGACCGGCTACGACCTCGCCAACATTCGCAGAAAAGACCCCGTTCATGGTGAAGACATTGGCAAATTTGACCTCAATGCCATTCTCTGTGGTTCCGAAGGTACTCTGGCCATGGTCAGTGAAATTAAGGTCAACCTTCTGCCTATTCCTGAGACTTCTGCACTGATTCTGGTGTTCTACTCAAGCTTTCAAGAATCATTGCGGGACGCCCAGTCTCTTATGAAAGCCACTCCCAGCTCTGTCGAAACCATTGACTCCAAAGTTCTGTCTCTCGCCAAAGCAGACAGTGTCTGGGAAAGCGTCAAAGCGTATTTCCCAGACGACATTCATCTGATCGATGGTATTAATTTTGTTGAATACACCGGCCACTCTGAAGCTGAAATTCAGGAGGGTATCGAACGTTTAAAAGCGGAGCTGGAAAAGCCTTCCGAAATCCAGCGGGTAGGTCACAGTGTTGTGCTCGGAACCCCCAACGTTAAAAAGATCTGGAATATGCGTAAGCAATCAGTAGGTCTGTTGGGCAACATGGAAGGCGACGCTCGTCCTATACCTTTTGTTGAAGACGTAGCCGTGCCGCCTGAAAACCTGGCTTCATTTATTGCCCGTTTCAGAGAACTGCTGGACAGTCATGAACTGTCTTATGGCATGTTTGGCCATGTCGATGCTGGTGTTCTCCACGTACGGCCGGCCATTGATATGAAAGATGTCCAGCAGGAAGTTCTGGTCAGAACCATCAGTGATGAAGTGTCAGCGTTGGCAAAAGAGCATGGCGGAGTTCTTTGGGGAGAGCATGGCAAAGGCGTTCGCTCTGAATACGCTCCCGACTTTTTCCAGGATCTTTATCCCGTACTGCAGAACATCAAGAGCGCTTTCGATCCCCATAACCAGCTTAACCCTGGCAAGATAGCAACGCCATCCACTCAGGCATCCGAAACCCTGCTGAAAATTGACGGTGTTCAAACCCGTGGTCAACTGGATAGAACCATTGAAAGAAAGGCATTCGACGCCTTTACCAGTGGCATGTACTGCAATGGCAACGGAGCATGCTTCAATTACAGTCCCAACAGTGCCATGTGCCCAACCTGGAAGGCCACTCTGGATAGAACCCAGTCACCCAAAGGGCGCTCAGGCCTGGTTCGTGAGTGGTTGAGATTGCAGAGTGCCGCAGGCAGCAATGTTTCAAAGGAGATGGGCAAGGCACGCCAGTCAGGGCTTTTTTACAACGCCATGGGTAAGACTCACAATACCCTGGACAAACTGCGTGGTAAAGAAGACTTCAGTCATGAAGTCTATGAAGCTCTGGACAGCTGTATGAGCTGTAAATCCTGTGCTGGCCAATGTCCGATTCAGGTGAATGTTCCTGATTTGAGGTCCCGGTATTTTGAGCTTTATCACACTCGCTATCTCCGCCCCGCCAAACATCATGCGGCCGCCATGCTTGAACCCGTTCTGCCCAGTCTGTCCAAAGCCAAATCTGTCTACAACCTGGTGGCTAATTCGGGTTTGATGAACAAGATTGCAGCCAAAACATCTGGACTTCAGGATCTTCCAGCCATCACCAGCTCATCTCCACTGGAAGACAGCTGTCGTTCTGGTGCTTCAGTGGCTTCAGACAGTCTGCTGGCATCCATGACAAAAAAAGAGCTGGCTCGCACCGTGGTCATTGTCCAGGATGCATTCACCAGCTTTTTCGAAACTCCTGTACTGACCGACCTGGTTGTGCTGCTGGTCAGGCTCGGGTATCGCCCTCTGGTTGCGCCTTATAAACCCAATGGAAAAGTACTGCACGTCTATGGTTTTCTTGGACGCTTTGAGAAAGTCGCGAAAACCAATGCTCACGAACTCAAAAAGCTGGCAGACAGAGGCGTAGCCCTTGTTGGCATTGATGCAGCGATTACCCTGACTTATCGGGACGAGTACAAAGAGATCATGGGAGAAGACGCACCTGAGGTGCACTTACTCTCGGAATGGTTTGCCAGCCAGGCAGATGCCATCGGTGAACTTCAGTTAAACCTCAGCGGGGAATTCAAGCTGTTGGGCCACTGCACAGAGACCACCAACGCCCCTGCTGCACCCGCACAGTGGCAAAAACTGTTCTCCGCCTGTGGCATTAAACTGACTTACCAGCCCACCGGCTGCTGCGGTATGGCTGGCATCTACGGACATGAATCTCGTAACCAGAAAACGTCCCGAAAACTGTACGACATGAGCTGGAAGCCTGTTGTCGAGAATCCGGAAAATCAGGGACAACTGGTTGCTACTGGCTACTCCTGCCGAAGCCAGGTTAAGCGTCTTGGCAAGACTGAAATTCCTCACCCTGTTTCACAACTACTGACATTGATGAACGGGTAAAGAGCCAGGCTGTTGATATTATTGATATTCAACAGCCTCTTTTCTCTCTCGTTTTCACGACAGCAGATCACAATAGGAGATCTATACTCCATGGCATTGCTCAGCGACTGAATACAAATGTCATGACACCATCAGAACGGCTATTCGAACCTTTGCAGCACACGGCAGGTTTTGCTTTTCATGCCTGCAACCCTCTTATTGATGAATGGATCCGTTGCTGGGATGGTACGAACCCCCTGCTGGACATTGGTTGTGGCAATTGCATAAACACCTTGAAAGCGGTTCAAGTCGGAGCAACAGTCACCGCTACCGAATTGGATAGAACCTCTCTTCAGCAACTGCAAAAAAAACACTCGGATCAAAAAAAACCTGCATTTTGCCTATCTTGAGCTTCCCGGCCAGATCCCTTGTGACAATGACAGTATTTCGGGCCTGCTCTGCTCAGAAGTCTTCCACTTTCTGGATCATGATGAAATTCTTGCTTCGATTCTTGAGTTTCATCGAGTACTCAAAGTCGGTGGAAAAGTCGTCCTCACCTGTGCCAGCGAAGACATTGCCATGCTCAGCCCAGTCGGGCTCAAGCAAATCAGACGCACCCAGCGAGAGGCCTGCCCCCAACTCATGAGGGCTTATCATGACCCTATGGACTTGCTGGAACAGGCTTGCCGACTAAAGCCAGACGATCACTTTGCCTGGGAGCTGATTCAGGCTCACCAGCATATATACCCTAAAAACTATTTTAATTTTTTCCATCCCGGCCAACTGGCTGAGGCCTTCAGAATCCAGGGCTTTTCAATAGTACTGGCAGAAACAGGTCCCGTTCCCTATTACCCTCTTTGGGAACATGGTGACCACGATCAGGTTCGCCTCATTGCGGTCAAAGAATAAATCATGTCGAACCCAGTCCCGGATTTTGCTCCCACAGAACATGCATCAGGATTTACATTTGGATCTGTTAATCCACTGATTAATGACTGGATTCAATGCTGGAATGGTGTCCATCCATTACTGGATATTGGTTGTGGTAACTGCCTTAACGCTATCAAGGGGATTGAATCCGGAGCCAATGTTATCGCCACTGAAGTGCATGAAGATTCGCTGGAAAAGATCAGAAAGTCCTTCGCTCAACAGGAACGCCTGAGCTTCATGCAATTAAAGCTACCAGCCCCCTTCCCTTTTGCTGAACAAAGTCTCTCTGGCATTCTTTGCTCTGAAGTACTTCACTTTCTTGACCATGACGAACTAACCCAGTCAGTAAGATCCTTACATCAGGCTCTGGTCCCCAATGGCAAAGTAGCAGTGACTGCTCTTTGTGAGGATTTTGCTCCTTACCAGGCTTTGGGATTTAAAGATTTAAAAATAAAACAAAGAGAGACGTCACCGGATCGTCTGATGGCGTTGCAGCATCCTCTGGACTGGTTCGAAAAATCGGCAGCGAGATTTTCTGACCCAAACACCCAATACCTGATTGAACTGCACAGGGCTCATGTCCCCGCCTTCATGAACTTTTTCAACCCGGAACAACTGGCCGGGCTGTTTGAAAAAGAGGGATTTATTATAGAAAGGATCGATTCTGGTGCTGCCCCCTATTATCCCATCTGGGAGCACGGGGAGCATGATCAGGTCAGGCTGGTTGCCAGGAAGCCGCTATAAGACTCAACCCACAGCCAACAGCCCTGACAATTCATTCCGGTTTTTGATCAGATCAGCGAGAGTGTAACTATCAAGCACTGCCATAAAGGCAGACATGGCATCTGCCAGCACTCCTTTTAGACGACAGCTCGTTGATATACGACACACCGGCTCATCACAATCCACCAGAACAATGGTGGACTCCATCATTCTCACCGCAACACCAAGATTGATGTTTTCTGCAGAACGACCCATTCTGAAACCACCGCCTTTACCTCGAACCGTCGACAGATAGCCTTCCTGCCCCAAGCGCTGGACAATTTTCATGACGTGATTCCGAGAGAGCTCATACACGTCGGTGACCTCCTGAATAGAGATCAGGCGATCCTGTGGCTGAAGAGCTGAATAGATCAGTATCCTCAGTGCGTAATCGGTGTGCTTCGTTAATTTCATGCGAGCAGGCTATAGACTTATTTTAAAGATGCATATAGGATGCACCTAACTAAGATGCATTACAAATACATCTTTTATAAAAAACCATTTGGAGTCATCCCCTCATGAGCCTGAGTGAAAAGACAATAAGCATCGTCAAAGCCACCGCACCGGTTCTGGCTGAACACGGCGAGGCTATCACTCGTTACTTCTACCAGCGTATGTTCAGCAACCATCCTGAGCTGCTGAATATTTTTAATACCACCAATCAGAAGACGGGGCGTCAACAGGCGGCTCTGGCAGCCGCTGTATACGGCTATGCTGCCCACATTGATAACCTGGGAGCCCTGAGCGAAACCGTTCAGCGTATTGCCCACAAACACGCCAGCTTCAATATAAAACCTGAGCACTACCCCATCGTAGGTGAAAATCTGCTGGCAGCAGTAGCTCACATTTTGGGGGATGCGGCAACCGACGACATCCTGGAAGCCTGGGGAGAGGCTTATCAGTTTCTGGCCAACATCTTTATCGAAGTAGAAGAAGGCATCTATAAAGAAAGTGAAAGCCATAAGGGTGGCTGGCGTGGTACCCGTGAATTCAGAGTGGCTCGTAAAGTAAAAGAGAGCGACCTGATCACGTCCTTCTATTTTGAGCCAGTCAATGGAGAGCCCATTGCTGACTTTAAACCCGGACAATACATCGGTATTTACCTCACTCCTGAGCACAGTGAGAATCGCTGCATCCGCCAGTACAGCCTGTCTGATGCAGCCAATGGCAAAAGCTATAGAATTTCAGTCAAACGTGAAGGCGCTGGTGACACTCAGGGTCTGATTTCCAACTATCTGCACGACGATGTTCAGGTAGGTGATGTGGTAGAACTGAGCCCTCCAGCGGGCGACTTCTTCCTGGATACCAACAATGAAAGCCCGGTAGTTCTGCTCAGTGGTGGTGTCGGTGTAACACCCTTACTCAGCATGCTGAACACCCTGACAGCATTGAACACATCAGAGCCTATCCGCTTTGTTCACAGTGCCTTGAATGGCAGTACTCATGCGTTTTCAGATCATGTAAATGCTCTGGCAGAAAAGCATGACAATGTAGAAAAAGTTGTTTTCTACGACGAGCCTGCAGAAAGCGACCAGAATTATGACCATGCTGGTCGCACAGATCTGGGCCTGATTCGTGAACAAATCGAGATCCCAGGTGCCCACTACTATTTCTGTGGCCCTCTGGGCTACATGTCCATGGTCAATGAAACGCTCCAGGGTTGGGGTGTTCCATCAGAGAACATTCACTACGAGGTGTTTGGTCCTCATAAGAACATCTGATCCTTGCCGGAGAGAGCCCAAAGCTCTCTCCTTCTGACCCCTTATTGTCACTTCCTTTCTCTGTTCTGGGTTATCTCGCCGTAAAGTCCTGTTTCTGACGCTTATTTCCCCCCAACTCTATTGCTAGATTCTTCATATAGAGAGACTAAAACAGGGAAGTAAAAGATGATTCCGGGGCCCTATGAACAGGTTCGAGACCTGACTCTGCATAATAAAAAATTCGCACCTGGCACCAAGGTTGGACTCAATGATCAACAGGAACTGGTGGAGGTCGTAGCCGGCTATAAAGACTGGGTTGTGACCAATCAAGACCCTGTTCGACTCAGAAATCTTCTTGGCTCCCTGGTTCAATCAGCCCACACTGTGAACCAACATTTGAACCTGAGTGACCGTTCAGCTTCCACGCTTGAAGCTGAATTAATGGGTGAACTTGATTTCTCAGTACTGACTGATCAGGTCACAGAGTTCCTGAAATCCCCCGCCTGTCAGATTATCAGAACCAGAGAGCAACTGAATAAAGCGCTGCAAGCCTCCGTCCAGGCAAAAAAACCAGAGAAAGATCTGCAAGATCATCTGAAAAGAGAAATGCATGAAGGCTTCTCAAGATTCTGTAGTTTGATGGACACAACGGACCTTAGTCTGTTGGTCGGATTCTATAAAGCTGCGCTTCTGGAATGGTTTGAAGAGTTTAGCCATCAATGCTCAAGTCAGGGCGACCTGGATGATGTCTATCAGACCACACAGAATAGCTTTGATGTGTTCAGTAAAGATCTTATAACTGAAGCCCTGGGTCAAACCCATAAACCCGTCAAAACACCTCCAGAGTCTCCTCCACCTCCATCCAGCCAGCCCGATGAAGATTTTGGCGAGTTTGTAAGCTATACGACCACGGCATACAACTCTCCTCTCGAAACGTCTTCCGACGAAGACAGTTCAGATTTATCAACTCCGCAACCTGACGAATGGACCCCCCCTCCTGCTACCGGGGCTGACAATCATGCAGTCAAGGACATCTGGAATTACTATGGCGAGGATGCTCAATCACTGCGTGAAATGGATGGATGGTTACAAACTGCAAAACCCAACGATCTTGCGAACCTGCTGACGAAGATCCGTCAGGATACCCACCTTGGGAACAAGTTTCTGGAACTGCGGGATTATGAACTCAGATCTCAGCTAGCTAAATGCCCGGACACCGTGGCCAGAGAGCTGACGGAGATGAAACTCACTTTAGATGACCACCTGCAACGAGCTTCTGAACGACAGAACAAGCAAAAAGCCCCTCTCTATCGAATGATGCTTTCTGTTGCCCAGGAACAGAGTGCCGACATTACCACCCGCCTCCCACAAAATGACCCGGATATGCTGGGTCTGAGCCTCTATCTGAAGTACCCGGAAGTGATTGGCAAATGCAAATCAGCCTTTGCACACCAGCTTATTCTTCTGATTCAACTCAGCCCGGAAAAGGAAGAACAGTATATTGAGGTGGCCCGCCAACAATATCTGCCTCGTCAGGGCGGTTTAATGATTTTTAACTCTCCCCTGTTCAGTAAAACTGGACGGGATACTCTGCTGCTGTCTGACTTTACCCAGGAAGAGCATATTATCCTGGAGTTCATCAAACATTATCCACAGGCCGCTCTGGACATTACCCCTGCGCTCTTTGAAAACGCACTTTCTCACCCTGATCTGCTCGAGTTCTGGCCCAGATTCATCGCAGAGAATGCCATTCGACTTAACACTGAAAAATGGCAACAGCTCTTTGCAGGGAACCCTCCCATATTTCACGAACTGATTGCCCGACAACTGTCAGCCACTCCGCCTTTGACCTGTCGGTTTCCCACCGCATTTGCGCCTCAGGTAGAGAACTACTTAAAGGACAATCCAGACATATTATGCAAAGTTCTGGAGTTACCCAGAAAAGTAGAAAGCGGTGGCTACAGAACGCTTAAAGTGATCGCCCAGTCAATCAGCATTGAAGATAAAATTGAGCTTTCAAACAAAACTTCAAATCCGGTTCTTTCCCTCCACCTGGTTGAACTGCTTGAAGATGCAGTAAAAAAACAAGCTACTGTTCCGCTCTCTTCCAGGCTGATTCACTTTATCAGCCTGCACTGGGACAAGCTTTCACAAGAAGCCCAGTTCGGGATCTTTGAAACCTTCTCCAAGCCAAACCCGAACCTGACTCAAGAAGACAGTAAGCAGATCAAAACCATACTGATGCATAAACCGTCTTTTCTAGCCAGTGCCTGTTTCTCCATGGACTTTGGTCAATTGATCTGTCAGCCCTGGATAGTACTGCCGGTTTCCGTTAATGCTTCTGCCTACGAACAATTTCAGGGAATGGTGCTAGAAGTACTGGACCAGATGCCTGCACCTCATCCTCCAGAGGACATGCAGCAGTCACTGCAGGAGCGATTGAACCTGACTCACTGGTTCCGAAAACATCGACATCACTTATACGGTAATACCTATGTCGATAACCGACACCCCAGCATTCCTAAACTGGTCAGCACGAGTCCAGCCAAACAACTGGAAGAACTGATTCTCTTCAGAGCTCAGCAGGCTGTGCGAGGCCCCAGAAAAACAGAAGCCCTGGGTACTTTATTAGGCTGCGCTTATTCAGACAGTCAGCTGCTGGAGATCTATCAGAATTCCGCATTCCCAAAAGAAACCCTGAGTATTAATGACAAGGTATTTCTGGCTCAACATCGTGGTCCAACGGTCGCTCAGTGTATGGCAGAAAGTTTTGGTGAACATCCTGATGATGCCATTGTTGAAATTGGCCGAGCACACGCAGGAGTCATTCCAGAAAAACAATGGCGAAGACTTAATTTGAAAGCCCAGCTCAGGCTGGCTGAAAAAGATCCAGCCATTGCGGCAGCCCTGCACCAGGATCCAAAGCTCCCTCTTCCAGCCAGAGCCTGGCTGCACGCCCATCAGGAACCTGCAGATCTATCGCTCATGGACGAATGGCAAGCAGTCTGTGCCAATGACCCACTCTCCCCCAGAGAGCTCGAAGAGTGGCAACTGACACTGGAACAACTGGCTACCAGTGAGCCGGGAAGAAAAAGACTGGTTTCCGACGACTTCCCCTGGCCTGCCAGTGACCCTGTCACCCTGAAAGGACGGATCTATCTGAAGGTTATGGAACATGATGCTCATTATTGCCAGACAAATACTGTCGAAGCAGTCCTGGCGGTGAAAAAGCAAAAACTGAAACTAATGCCCAGACTGGCAGATGTGTTGGCCATGCATTATCCGGCAATCAAAAATGATGGCCTTCTTCATACAGAAGTGCTCACCCGCTCGAAATACATGGTCACCAAACTGATAGCCCGGTCTGAGCCGGCAGCTCTTGATTTCTGGACGCAATGCAGTGATGAAGAAGCACTGAAAAAAGTAGCCAGTAAATCCCTGGCTGTATCACTGGAAATACTGGAGTCCCTTCAAGCCTCCCGACCACAAGAAAACTACATCCTTCCTCTCCCAACGCGACTCAAGTTGATTAAAAACAGTCCTCACCCGGAAATAAAACGACGACTTTCGTTTATGGAGTTACATAACCTGCTGGCAAACAGAGACATAACTCAGGAATTAACTACCGAGTTGGAACAGAGAGTTGCAGACACCCCCTTGCTAAAACTGATCCAACAAGAAGAGGAGTTGTTTCAGGCTTTAAAAGACATGGTAGAAACGGGCCAGGGTTCCCCCAAGGGACTACTGGATGAAATGGAAGATTGCAGTGAGGAAAGTCTGAGGCTGTTTTTAACGCCTCTCGAAAAGCGACAAAAAGCAGAAGAACGCTCACTGGGCTTCAGAACACTTTTGGTACTCACCAACCAACCCGCCAGTATCGCGAAAAGCCAATATGACAAGTTGCTATCGGGCGCCATCAAGTATGAAGCAATTGCTCGAAAAATACTGGAAGATCCAGACCAGGGTATGGAAGACATTCGCCGCTCATTAGGTCAGCAAAAACTGATCAAGCTGATCGATCCCCATACTGAACTTTGTCTGGAAGTCATGAAAACAGGTAAGCCTTTTCTCATTGACGATGCCACCCGACTGCACTGGGCCAAATGGCATTATTTGATTGCCCAGAAAATGCTGACAGACCCTGCAGCTTACCTTCAGGATCCCACCAGTCTGACCAATCCGGATATCGTTAAAATGGCCTCTCGCTCTGCAGACAGTTGTAAGCTCCTATTGCGAAGCAGACAGTGCAGAACTCTCAGAACGCAATTACAACCTGCCGAATGGGTAACTATTGCTACAACACAGCCCGAGCTTGTCAACCTGCTGAAAGAAAATGTACAACTCCCCCAAACCCTGGGGCTGGATGATCAGCACCTGCTGCAAATAGGCAAGAAGAGCAGCAAATGGTTGTCTTTCATGTTGACCAAAGCAGATTATGAGCCTTTGTTCAAAAGCTTGTCACCGGATGATTTAAAATCTCTGGCCAAGTCAGATGCAGAGAACTCAGGACTGATTCTTCTCAAGGGATTTACTCAGGGAACTATCACAGATCAGGACTTTTTAGCGATGGCTGAAGAAGGTCGTCAGTTTAAAGCCTCGGTATTAAAACACGCTCCGGAACAGGTCGCTAAAACTGTCAACGAGACGCTGGCTAAAAAGCCTCTGCAAACTGGAGATTTACCTTCAGAAGAAAGATTCACACATTATGTAGGGAATCTAGCACCATTCAGTCAGGGTAAAGATTTCGGTGCTTCTGAAATCGACCACGGTTGCTGTGCAGGTTTTGCCATTGATTTCTGTCTGTTCTGTAACGACCCAGTCAATCAACCAGTGGATTACCTGATCCATAGAGATCGTTGGAAAGCAGACAGAAAAACCAGCGACTATATGAGAAAAATACGTCACTACCAGAGAAACCAGGATACTTACAGCGACAAGAATAACCCCACCCTGATCAACATCGATGGTTCAAAAGTAGCCAGTCATGACCCGCAAGCCAGTATTGTTCTCACCAATGGTAAACGCCGGCTGGATGTCAAAGCCCTGATGACTGAAATCAGGCAACATAAACGACTTTATATGGCCAGCGCCAGCCATGCGGTTGCACTGACTCTTCAGGAGAATCCCATCCTGGGAGATACTCTATACCTGTTTGATGCCAACCACGGTTTATATCGATTCAGTAACTTTACCGGTGATGACGATCAATTGGATGATGTCGAAGCGTTGATTAACGACTGGCTGATGAAGACAGGGAAAGGAAAACTGGATGTGAGAATTCACCACCTACAGCCGGATGCTTATACGACGCCAGGCCTCAGCAGCCCGACGTCGTAAATCGAATCAGGCAGTTGCTACCTGCGGTTTCAGGCTCTCACCGGCTTTATCATCATCAAAGATGGTTTTATCCAGTTCACCTTCAGTTTTGGCAATCACTGTGGAAACCATAACGTCACCCTGAACATTCACCCAGGTACGGGCCATATCCAGAATACGGTCGATAGCTGCGATCAGTGCAACACCTTCAATCGGCAGGCCAACACTGGTCAGAACCAGACTCAGCATGATCAAACCAGCACCTGGAACACCTGCTGTACCCACAGCAGCGAGTGTGGAAGTAAAGATGATGGTGACATAGTCCGCCATGGACAGGTCAATACCGTATGCCTGAGCAATAAACAGCGCACAGACACCCTGATACAGGGCAGTACCATTCATGTTTACAGTGGCACCCAGAGGCATTACAAAGCTGCAGATGCTCTTGGACAGGCCCAGCTTTTTCTCACCGGTCTGCAGGCTGACAGGCAGGGTACCCGAGCTGCTTGAAGTACTGAAAGCAACGGTCTGTACGTTCATGGTCGCTTTCATAAACTTGCGAGGGCTCAGGCCATTGGCTTTCAGGAAGATGCTGTAAAGACCGTAGACCAGGAAAGCACAACCAAAGTAAACAGAGCCGATAACCTTGGCCAGAGGCAGCAAGACATCAAAACCGTTCTGGCCCGCTACAGCAGCCATCAAGCCAAAGATACCGATTGGCGCAAAGCTCATCACGATTCCGGTCAGCTGATACATGATTTCAGCGCCAGACTCAATCAGCTTCTTCATAGGCTCAGCTTTTTTGCCCAGAGTGCTGATGGCAATACCCACAAACAGAGCAAATACGATAATCTGAAGGATTTCACCCTTGGCCATGGACATGATTGGGTTGGCAGGAATCGTCGCTACCAGGGTATCAATCATTGAAGGAGAATCTTTGACTTCATTGGCTACAGGTGCCAATAGATTCATGCCTTCGCCTGGAGCAAAGAAGTTACCAATCAACAAACCAATAGTGATCGCAACTGCACCGGTAGTCAGGTACAAGGCAATACTCTTCAGTGCAACACGTCCCATTTTACTGGAGTCGTTCATTGAGGTCACACCACTCACCAGCGAGCAGAAGACCAGCGGCACGATAAGCATCTTGATGGCATTGAGAAACAGATCACCCAGAGGCTTGAACATAACTGCGTCAGGGCCCATGGTGAAACCGGTGGCCAGACCCAGTACCATGCCTGTCATGATCTTCTTCCAGAGAGGAATATTCTTCCACTTCTGATAAAGACCGTTTTTCTGATCCTTTGAACTCATATTCTCTCCAGATAGAAAGCTTTACTGCAGTCAGTAATGAGGGGGCAGACTTTAACCAACAGGCAAAAAATAAAAACCTGTGAATTAACAAGTTTCTGGTTCGTCTATTACCCTGGACAAGGATGTATTCAACAATAAACATTCAACCCAATAGGGGTAATTACATAACTGACTGATTGATAGTATTAATTTGGCTGATGGGTAGCGTATAAGAATGAAATGAAACAAACCACTGCTGAATCAAAATGATCAACTACCCATATTTACAACGGAGCGAAAAATGACAATATTTGTTAAACATTGCAATGAACGAAAAACAGAGTGTTGACCTGCGTCAATTTTGAAAAAATCAAAAAACCTTTCAATTTATTCTACACACCCTACCAATCATGACGTTCAGCATTAGTTAATCCGAACACATTATAAAATCGAACCAATGACCTAATCAGCAAACAACAAAACAGATAACATTTTCACTAACCGGTAATTATCGAGACAACCTCTCGGCTTTTACTTCAGGCATTTAGATCTGAAACCACCAAATTAAAGATAAAGAAACGTCGATAACCCTGGAAAATTCTACTTACTGGTTTAACTCTCCTTAGGGACTGTTCACAATTAAGTAAGCCATATCATACTGGCTGCCAAATGTCGGGATCAGTTCTTTCAGTGGCGCTGGCCTACCGGGTTTGAGTGTCCAATGTGTAAGTCAAAAGAACATTGTGTTCTCAAGACTCGTGAACTGTACCAGTGCAATCACTGTCATCACCAGACTTCTCTGACCACTGGCACCATCATGGAATCGACCAAGCTGCCTTTCAGAACCTGGTTTCTGGCCATATTTCTCATGACACAGACCAAAAATGGAATCTCTGCCTTGGAATTGTCACGCCAGCTCGGCATTTCTTACAACGCTTCGTGGCGCTTGAAACATAAGCTCATGCAAGTGATGAAAGAACGTGACGACAGCCATCCACTCACAGGCGATGTACAAATCGATGATGCCTATTGGGGAGGTGAAAAGCATGGTGACAAGCGCGGTCGAGGCTCAGAAAACAAGCATCCCTTTGTGGCAGCAGTACAGACAAACGATGACGGGCACCCACAGTACATGCGACTCAGTATGGTCACCAGCTTTCGTAAGAAAGAGCTGGAGCTGTGGGCACAAAAACACCTCTCTGGTAGCCCTTGCTGTGTCGTCAGTGATGGTCTGGGTGCCTTCAAAGGCATTGCAGATGCGGGGCATCAGCACACAGCTATCGTGACAGGTGGCGGCCACGAATCGGTCACCAACGAGCTGTTTACCTGGGTTAATACGATGATTGGTAACGCTAAGAATTCGCTCAAGGGTAGCTACCACAGCATCAATCCGAAGCACCTGCCACGATACCTTGCAGAGTTCTGCTACCGGTTTAATCGACGTTATGATATGAAAGCCATGCTATCCCGCTTGGGTTATATGGCAGCACGAACGTGCCCTATGCCAGAAAGACTCCTTAAGATAGCTGAGGCACAGTGGTAATCTGGTTAGTTTTTGAAATAGTCGCTCTACAAGATTCCGCTCTTTATAAAGCTCCTTGTCATACTCTCGTTGAATAATCCTGCTCCGACGTGGTGGAATCACTGGTCTTGCTCCTGTTCTTTCAATCTCAGTGATGAAAACATTAGAGTCATAACCTTTATCTGCAAGAATGTAATCTGCAGAAAAACCTTCTATCAAGGCAAAAGCCTGCCCAAACTCGGAGGCCTGACCTGCTGTCAGGATAAAACGAATAGGGTTGCCCAAAGCATCAACAGCAGCAGCATGAATTTTTGTGGTTAAACCGCCTCTGGATTTACCGACGGCCTCTTCATCCTGAGTTGTTTTTTTGGAGCCCCATGCTGGTGTACTCGAGCAATACTGCCATCAATCATGATGTACTCGAAGTCTCTGTCTTTGGATAGCTCTTCAAAGACATCAACCCAGATACCTTTTTGGCACCAGCGATCATAGCGAACATAAACACTATGCCATTTACCGAACTTTTGCGGCAGGTCTCGCCAAGGGGCTCCTGTACGGGTGATCCATAACACAGCCTCAAGAAAGGTTCTGTTGCATTTGGCTGTCACACCACAGTCTGAATTTTTACCTGGAAGCAAGTTTTTGATGCGTTCCCATTGATGATCTTGGAGCTGTATACGTGGCATAAGAAAAATGCCACATATTACACGATCATAGAGATGGATCTAATTGTGAACATCCCCTAATGATTTTGTCCCTTTTTACGATCGATTTCATCGCGATCATGGCTTATGCCGTTTTCACAGAAAAATACTTTGACCTGACTCTTAAACACCCTAAACAACAAAACCGTTTATTCGACTCACTGTTTATCCATTGCAGCGGTGTTTTCTTTATCTTTATTCAAGTTACCAAAGTCTTTCTCTGCATTCGATGCAGCAGAACATTTGGAGCTCACTCGCCTACAGGCTACCATAGGGTTTTATCTGAAACGTTCTAATGGCCAAAGCAAAATCCAGAAAAGTCTATGTCTGCACAGAGTGTGGCAGCGAGTCCGCCAAATGGCAGGGACAATGCCCTGACTGTAAAGCCTGGAATACCTTCAAAGAGGTCAATCTGGGTCCAGCAGCTTCTCCCTCTATCGGTGCTACCAATAAATCTGGCTTTGCAGGCACTCTCAGTGGCCTTCAGACCCTGAGTGAAGTCGATGTTGCAGAGGCTCCAAGATTCAGCAGTGGCACGTCAGAGTTCGATCGAGTTCTGGGCGGAGGTTTTGTCAAAGGCAGCGCGGTTCTGATTGGAGGCCACCCCGGCGCCGGCAAAAGCACCATTCTGCTTCAGGTTCTGT
This sequence comes from Endozoicomonas sp., assembly GCF_051008435.1. Lineage (GTDB taxonomy): Bacteria > Pseudomonadota > Gammaproteobacteria > Pseudomonadales > Endozoicomonadaceae > Endozoicomonas_A. The sequence continues at coordinate 18,520 of NZ_JBPCXO010000256.1, forward strand.
GCCATGTAGCCCAAAGTATGAATGCCCTCTATGTCTCGGGTGAGGAATCGCTTCAGCAGATTGCAGCCCGGGCCAAACGACTTGATTTGCCAACTGATCGCCTGAAAATGCTGGCCGAAACGTCAGCTGAGAATATTATCGCGTTAGCTGAACAGGAAAAGCCGGGGATTATCGTCATTGATTCCATTCAGGTCATGTATATGAATGGGGTTGATGCTGCTCCCGGAGGGGTTGCCCAGGTTAAGGAATCCGCTGCCTTTCTCACTCGCTTTGCCAAACAGACAGGCACTGTCTTATTGCTGGTAGGCCATGTAACCAAAGATAACTCTCTGGCAGGCCCCATGACTCTATCCCATATTATCGATACCCAGATCATGCTGGGGAATACCGATGATTCCCGTTTCAGAGTGATGCGAGCAACCAAAAATCGATTTGGTCAGGTCAATGAACTGGGCATTTTTGCCATGACCGAAAGAGGGATGAAAGAAGTCAAAAATCCTTCGGCTATTTTCCTGTCACGAACACCTGAGCCCACTTCAGGCAGTATCATCAGCGTTCTTTGGGAGGGCACACGACCCCTGCTGGTCGAAATCCAGGCTCTGGTTGTGGACTCTCAGTTAGGAAACCCACGACGTGTAACAGTGGGTCTCGATCAGAACAGACTGGCTATGCTGCTCGCAATTCTCACTCGACATGGCGGTATTTTCACCAGCGATCAGGATGTCTTTCTCAATGTCGTAGGCGGAGTGAAAGTCACGGAAACCAGTGCTGACCTGGCAAGCCTTCTGGCGATTGTTTCAAGCCTTCGGGACAGCGCCTTGCCCCAGGACCTTTTTGCCTTTGGAGAAGTCGGTCTTGCTGGTGAAATACGACCTGTCGCCAATGGTCAGGAAAGATTGATAGAAGCGGCCAAGCACGGATTCAGAAGAGCCATAGTGCCTGCGGCTAACAAACCCAGAAAACCCATCGAAGGTTTAACCGTCGTTGGTGTGCACAAACTGTCAGAGGCTCTGGAGGCTATTTGACATCCTCCCCGCCCTAAAGGACGGGGATTCCTACAGCTAGACGGTCATGCCCGACCGCAAGAATGTTTCTTGCTGCGTTTACGTCACGCAGATGTTCAGCTCCGCACTCTGAACAGACCCA
>NZ_JBPCXO010000257.1:0-3801 GCF_051008435.1 Endozoicomonas sp.
GCATTACCTGTAAAACTGATGTTTTTTAGAATCAGGGAAAACAGCCTGACTGCTTCTCAGGAAAATCCGGCAAAACTATACGACGAAAGGTGTTCTACCTGTGCTTTGAAATTCCTATACATCAAGCAGTTCAGATTTATAAACCAGACTTTCATCCAGATCAAAAACAACGACCAGCTTTTTGTCAGGTTTGAGCTCTAACTCCTTTTCCAGTTGCTCCAAAACCGATTGCATTCGCCTGATGAGTATGTGTTGAAAGCCATTATTAGTCGATCTTTTGCTTTCAGTCGGTTCCGGTGCTTCCGAACCAGAGACTGAAATAAAGGTGTCAGTCCTTTGATAGCTCTGTTCCAACAATTTAAAGGACATGAGCAGGTTAAGAACGCTTTCAGAAACATCTTTTGGTTTTTTTAAGTGAAATGCTTCAGCGGCAAAAGCTGGCTTCAGGATGGTTAGAAATGATACCAGCAGCAATGGGGTGATAACTGAATACAGTTTTATACTTCTCATCAGCCTGGTCTGTTAAGTGTCAAAACTTAACAAGTTAGTCAAGTTGACAGAAAGCATCGAAAAGAATCAATAAAAGCTTTATTTAAGCGGGTTTGTCTTGTTGCCGATAGTTATCAACGTGATGGTTTTTTTGAGTAGCGTTAATGCTTCGGATTTTTTTGTGTGCAGTCTTAATCTTTTCGTCGATGCCTGTTTTGGCGGCCGACAGAGGCCAGTTCTGTGTAGAAAATAACTTGTACGGTGTTTTCTATGCCGTTGTTAACTATATCAGTATCGGTGTGACCGTTGAAAAAAACGGCAGAGTCGTGTTCCCGGAGTCCGGAGAGCCCCGTGGGTTAGGCTGGGGTAGCACCTGGTGCCGCTCGGTTAATCAGGGAGAGGAACTGGTTATTCATGAAGCCTCTTACTGGGGAAGCTGGAACAGCAGGAAGAGATTCTCAACACCGCTTTTGAGTGCCATTGATGTCCGTTTAGAGCAGGCGGGAAGGTACGATGAAGATTACGGCATCAATCTGGTATCACGGCCAGCGGATACCCAGGGTATTCCAGACTCATCTCGCTGGATGACGGACCTCTATACCAACCAGTCGACTCCAATCAATCAGATCTGCATGTTGGGTACCCATAATGCGGGCAGTTATGGGATTTCTTTGTTATCTGCCCAAGACCCTCAAATGGATAAGCCCATCAAAGAGATCTTTGACAAAGTGGGAGCGCTTTTATCCCTGCCAATAAAAGAGGTGATGAAATGGTGGGGAATCACCCAGACAATGACTGTCTATAACCAGCTACTGTCAGGGGCGCGGTATCTTGATATTCGAGCCAGGAAAATTAATGGCAAGCTGGTGACAGCTCATGGGCTTGAGGGGGTGTCGATGGCTTCAGTCATCGCTGATTTGAAGCGCTTTCTCGATGAGAGACCCGGTGAAATTGTTATCTTTCATGTTCATGACTCCCATGGAATGACCCGTGCAGATGAAGAAGAGTTGTTCGCACTTATGGACGCCAACTTTTCCGGTCGTCTGGCACCTGCATCACTGTCTCCTGCCACTGCGATCAGTGAATTTCAGAATAATGGCTATCAGGTTATTTTTGTCTCCGGGTTCTGGAGTAGGGGGTTTCCAAGCTGGTCTAAGGGGAGGGCTCTCAGCAATCCCTGGCATGACCAGAACAAGCCTTATCCTCTGCTGAATAAAGTGGCCGGGGAGATTCAGCGAAGAAGTAACGGTCAGTTTCATGTCGCGCAGCTGATTCTGACGGCTGCAGAGAGTGACTTTAAAACAATGCTGCTACCGGGGTGGCCGCAGAATCTAAGGCAGTTGGTCGCTACCATCCGATACCCGTCAGGACAGTTTCAATACATCAATAATTCAGCGCTGTTATCAGGACGAAGAGCCAATATTATCCTTCAGGACTTTCCAGAGGACGGTGATTTTTACAATACCTGCATGAAGGAAAATATCAGGCAGCTGGGTCTCTGATTCACCTATCTCCAGGGAGGGGACAATGGTCAGGTATATAGGAATTGGCTTGCTTGCAGGCATTTGCTTCGCCTCTTCAGTGTTTGCCTCTGAAAAAATTCAATTTCGAATTGATCAAATACTGGGCAGTCTTGAGGATCGCCAGCTGGCCGAACAGTTGGGGTATTACCGTGAACAGATGGTGACGGGCATTGAGAGCTGGTGTATGGAGCAGGCTGAATGCCGGCCAGAACTGCTCAGTGTTCATGATCTCTCAGCATTTATCACTCTGATCAATAAGAATGAATCTGAGATGCGTCTCAAGATTCTATTTGATCGGGTGTTGAAAAGGTTCAGGGATACCGATTGGGGTCGCAAGATCCTGAATCATCGAGAAATTTTCCTGAAAGATTTTAATGCGTGGTGTTCCACACGCTCCCTCGAGTGCGCTTCCGGCAGGCTTTCTGAGGAGCTGTTGGCGGACTATATGCATCAATGGAACCCAGTGAGCCAACCGTTACAGGCAGCAGTCAGTCAGAGCAAAAATACAGGCCCCCTATTGCCGGAACCCTACTGGAGTTGTTATGACTTCGTGAATGATAAGGACAATACCATTCGCTATGGCTGGCTTTATTGGCGTGATGTAAGGATATTTATCGATCCAGAGAAGGCCAGAAAAAAGCAGGGGCCGCTGGTCTATTACTGGCACGGTTCCAATGAAGACTGGTCACAGATTTACCGTGTATTGGGTCACTCTGTTATTGATGAAATTGTCAGAGAGGGTGGAATTGTCGTAGCTCCCCATGCGGGCGCACCCAAAGCTTTGCCCTGGTACATTATGAACCCGTCAACGACAGGTTTGGAAAATGATTATTATTTGGCAGATCAGCTTGCAGCCTGTGCTGAGCAGCTCTATGACATCGACGAGAGACGAATCTACAGTATGGGGTTCAGTGCCGGAGGGATTCAAAGTGCCGCCATGGGCAGGCTGCGATCCAATTATATTGCTGCCATTGCCAGTTACTCAGGAGGGCAGCTACCCTGGTTCTCATTGTTGTTCAGTCAGGCTCCTGATAACTATTACCGTGCCTACATCACTTATGGTACCCGGGGTGAAGATAAAGTCCCGCTCGTGGAGTTTGCAGATACCAGTGAAAGCCTGGTGGGTTACCTGGAGTGGCGGGGATTTCATGAGCTCATGGTTTGCCAGCAAAGTCGAGGCCATACCCTGCCTTATCGATCGATGAGGCAGGGTTGGGAATTTATTAAAGATGCTCGCTATCAACGGCTGGCGTCTGAACAGACTGCAGAATTTCGAAAAGCCAGTATCAAGCGTAATGAAAAGTATTGGTGCTATTGAGAGTGCTGTAAACGAGTCATGGCTCTGTAACCAGATCTATACTGCAGGCTTTCCTGGTCAGGTTGCTAAGGTTTTGTATGGGTCGTACCTCAATATTCTGGTTCTTCTTTCTGATATTATCTGGCCTCTTCCTGATTTTGGCTTGTTTAGGTCAAGTTGTAAGCGCATCTCAGCAAAAGCGGCCTGACTTTCAAAAGATTGAAAATACGCTTCAGGACTACCTCGTTGAAGAGAACGTGCCCTGGCTGGAAGATTTCAAGACAATCTTTTTAAAAAGTAGTGTTGAGCAACCTTTACTGCCAAGCCTTGAAAAACTGATTCAAAACTATCCGGCACAGACCGAAATTTTTGAGACTGTTGCTCCACTCTACCTAATGCTTCTCTCTTCAGATGAACTTTTTCGAAGCATTGACTTCTTTTCTCGATTAAGAAGGTTTGGAATACCTATTCCTGACAGTATTTTCGCCTACC